>NZ_CBFHAZ010000061.1:0-38529 GCF_965653655.1 Pseudomonas onubensis
GCGGTGGGTCAGTGACAGATGAATTGACTGACCCACCGCCTTCGCGAGCAAGCCCGCTCCCACACTTGACCGCGCATGGATTCAAACCCTGCACATGAAATAAATGTCATGCCTTATTTAATTGGTGAACAACCGCTCGTCACGTAGCTTGCGCCGCACGTTCGCCTGGCCAGGATCCGCCCTCGAGATCAGCCACAATAACCACGAGGAACGAGCGCGTGCTAGACAGGATTACCGGGCCGCTGTTGCCCGTTGCCGTGGTGATTGCCCTGGGGTTTATCGCCGGCAAACGCGGCAAGTTGGACCACGCCGACAGCCTGCTGATCAGCCGTCTGGTGCTGGGCTGGATCATGCCGTCACTGCTGTTTGTGGGCATGGCCAGTACGCCGCGTGCGCAGTTGCTGGATTTCAACTTTATCCTGGCCACGGTCATCGGCATCGTCGGCATGTTCGGGCTGGCGCTGGGCATTGGCTGGTGGCGCCTGCGCGACCTCAAGGCCGCCACGCTCAAGGGCCTGGTCAACGGCTTTCCGGACGCCGCCTTCATGGGCATTCCGATCCTTGCGGCCATGTATGGCGCAGGCAGCCTGTATGCGGTGCTGGTGTTGAACCTGGTCGCAACCTTGATCATGATCCCGCTGGCGATCATGTTGCTGACCCTCGCGGACGGCAAAGGCAGCGGTGGCCAGGCGTTCGTCTCAAGCCTGTGGGCGGCGGTACGGCGCCCGTTGGTGTGGGCACCGGCCTTGGGCATGCTGCTCTCGCTGCTGGAGGTCAAGTTGCCGGCGGTTGCCGCCGACTCCTTCAACTTGCTGGGCAAGGCGACGCCCGGCGTGTCGCTGTTCTGCCTGGGGCTGATCATGTCGGCAGACCGGTTGAAAATGTCCGCTGAAGTGTGGACCAACCTGGGGCTCAAACTGTTCATTCAGCCGGCGCTGATGTTTGCCGCCATGATCCTGCTGGGCCGCCACGGCGTATACGCACAGCAAATGATCCTGCTCAGTGCACTGCCTTCGGCGACGATCCCGGCGATGTTCGCCAACCAGGCCGGTGTGTATCAGCGTGAAGCCACGACCTCCATTTTGCTCAGCACGTTGCTCTCGATCGTGACGTTTTCGGCGGCGATTTACCTGGTTGACGGCGGGCTTGCGGCGGAGTGACGGGGTTTTTTACGTCCCCTGAAACCTGTACACAATTTGAAATGTTTAAGTGGTTTAATGTTTATGTCGGCTTGCGATGGATCGCAGCCGCCGACAGACCTTTTGTCATTGATTCATCCAAGGAGCTACACCATGCAAGGAAGTATAAAGTCCAAACACTTAGCGTTTCTGTTGATCCCGCTGGTTGCCGCCTGTACCACACCGGACAGAACCCGCGAATCGGCCATCACCCCCCAAGCTCAGCCCCAACAGGCCTGGCAGTTCGACAACTGCTCGGTCGGCTGCCCCAGCGGCGGCAGCCCACTGACGCTGAACCGCCAGGCGTACACCCTGAACAACAACGGCTCGACCAAGTTTGCCAACTGGGTGTCGTACAAAATCACCGGGACCACCTCCGCCAGCGGGCGCGCGCGCGACTGGCAGACCGACCCGGACATCCCGGCCGGCGAAACCCTCGACCCGGTGGATTACAACGGCGCCAATGTCGCGCTCAAAGTCGACCGCGGCCATCAGGCCAACCTGGCCTCGATGGCGGGCGTGGCGGATTGGCAAAGCCTTAATTACCTGTCGAACATCACCCCACAGAAGTCCGACCTCAACCAGGGGCCGTGGGCGCACCTGGAAGACCAGGAGCGCAACCTGAGCAAGCAGGCGGGAGTCGACGCGGTGTATGTCGCCACCGGGCCGCTGTATGAGCATTTTGTCGGCACACTACCGGGCACGAACAAGGTACACACCATTCCCAGTGGCTATTGGAAAATCATCTTCGTCGGCAGCTCGCCTGAAGGCGGGATGTATGCCTCCTTCGTCATGAACCAGGAAACGCCCAAGGGCGCCAGTTTCTGCGATTACCAGGTGCCCGTGAGTCAAATCGAAGAGCGCTCGGGGCTGACGTTCTGGAGTGGTTTGCCGCAAGCGGTGCAGGCTGCGTTGAAGGCCAGGCAAGGGCAGCTGCCGGGCCGTATGGGTTGCAAGCAAGCGTTGTAATGCAAAGGGCAGGGGCCTTGAGGGCCCCTGTTTGAATCAGCTTGATACACGGCGAAATTTTGATACTACCCGTCGAGTTGCCGAGAGCGTAAACGCCCGATTGGCGATTAATGTTTGCGTACAAAAAACGGAAACATTCATCATGCTGCCGCGCACTGAACCCTTTACCAGACGAGTAGACAGCCACGCCCACTTCTACACGTCGCAAGATATTCAGCGGGTGGCTGGCCTGCTGCCCTATGGCCTGCCTGAACCGCACCCGATCAAGGTCTACCTGGATAAACTGATTGATGCCGGTATCACCCCGTCAATCATTAACAACGTGCACCTGAGCATCCTGCCGGATTCGCAAAACGTGTTTGCTTCGTTTGATCAACTGCGAACGTTGCAGGTAGCAAACCCTCAGCGTTATGGCGGTATCCAGCTGGTAGGCACGATCCTGGCTCAGCCTGCCTACGCCACCCAGGAGCGCCTCGGGCACCCGCAGGTCATCGGTGCTCGTATCGTTTTGCACCACGCCAGGCCTGAAACTGTTGCAGATGGCAGCTTTTGCGACGAGCAATGGCTGGCGTTTTACGCACGGCTACTCCCGCACCAGCACCTGCATATCTACGCCAAAGAGGCGCAGACCAACCTGTGTGTATTACGCCAGGTCCCTGACCATGTGCCTGTGCTTATCGACCATCTCGGCAGTTGTCATCACGAACGGGGCGCTACAGAACCGGCCTACAGGGCGCTGCTCGCTGAAGCGGCAAGGCGCGGCAACGTGGGGTTCAAAGGCCCGGGGTATCGCACCTCGGTCAACCCTGAGGAGACCGCTCGGTTCGTGACCCGGATCATTCGCGCGGTGGGCGCCGGCAACCTGTTGCTTGAAGCCAGTGATGCGCCTCATGTGGGTGTTGGCAGCAACAGCGTGGCCTATGCCGAACTGTTTGATCTACCTGGCACGTCTGCTTTTGTCGAGGCCGTTGCACGGCATGCTTGCGAAGCCACCGCCATTCCTGCCAGCCAACTGCTTCGTGGCGCGAGCGGCCAATGGCTGCGTTGACCTGCGCGCACATTCATACCTAGAGAGATCCAGCGATGACAACCATCATGACTAAAGCGATCAGCTTTGCTGTGAAGTACGGCGACGCGACCCTGAGCCTCAAAGGAACACTGTTTGAACCCGAGCACCTTGATGCTGCAACGCGTCAGTTGCCCCCGATAGTCTTCAACTCGGGTTTCACCGGCGGCGTCAGCATGTACGGTCAGCTGTTCGGCCACGCCCTGGCAGCTCGGGGCTATCGCGTCATGACCTACGACGTGGCAGGTTTTTTCACCAATAAGTATGTGCGTAATACCCTGCTGTCAGCCGATGGCGAAGTCACCCAGGTCATGCTTGAAGACCAGAAGGACGAAGTCCTCGGCGCGGTTGCATGGGCGCGTGACACCTTTGGTCAAATGCCGATAGTGGTCTCCTGGGCGATGGGGGCGGTCGCGAGCCTCGGTGCGGTGGCTGAGCTTGCCATTGCGAGTGGAGAGCAGGTGCGGTTCTGGGTGCCGATAAACTACAGCAGCTTGCGTACCCTGCAGACGCTGCGTACCGACCCGGAGGCAACCGACGCCGCGATTCGGCAATTGCCGGATGATGCGCCTGTTCCGCCGTTCGATACCGGTACTGAATCGACCCGCCTGGGTTATTACCCGCTTGACCCTCAGACCCAGGCCTATGTTGACCAGCAACTGAGTGACTACACTCAAGCGGGTGGCGTGGACCGTTGGCCCGGCTGCACTCACGTGACGGCAAAGTCCTATAAAGCCTATATGGCGTATGACCCGGAACGGTCCATTGTTGGCGCAAAAGGCTTCCCGCCGGCGCTGATTGTGCACGGTGCGGAAAATACCCTGCACATGCCTTCAGAGTCCGTGCGCCTGCATCGGCACTATCCGGGGGATGCGGGGCCGAGTGCGGTGATTATCCCGCACCTGCAACACGGCCAGCAGAATCAGGCCGACAACCCGCTGTTCAAATCGATGATCCAGAGCTTCGACGAGGCCATCCGCACGCGAGCCTTGTAATCAGAGCTTGCAATGATTGCAGGCTCCCTGGGATTCAATCTGGCTGAATACAACGCCAGGTCCTGCAGGGTGTGCTCAACACCAGACCATCGGCCTGACGTTGGGCTCACCCTTGATAAGGATCCGGCAATGGTAAACCTCAGTACAGCAGCGTCGCCTGCAACGGGTTACATCACCAAGCGAATCGGCCTGCTTATTCTTCCTCAGTTTTCCATGATGGCACTGGCGAGTGCCAGCGAACCTCTACGCGTGGCGAATCGGCTCAGCGGAAAGACACTCTATGAGTGGACGCTTCTTACGGAAACCGGCGGGTCAGTCTGCTCCAGCAGCGGTATCGAAATACACACCGTCGCGATTGATCAAGCGCCCGCGGTCGACCGGGTGTTTGTCTTGGCCAGCCTGGATATCGAACGTCAAAAGCCGCCGAAAATGCTGCGGTTTTTGCAGCGTGCGGCCGCCCGTGGCGTCACCGTGGGGGCACTCAGCACTGGCACATTCATTCTGGCCCGCGCTGGGCTGCTCGACGGCAAAAGGTGCACGTTGCACTGGGAAACCATCGGCCAGTTCTGCGAAGAGTTTCCTACCCTCGAAGTCACCAAAGAGCTGTACGTCAACCATGACAACCGCTGGACCTGTGCCGGTGGGACGGCGGCGATCGATCTGATGCTGGCGCAGATTGCGCAGGATCACGGCAACCAACTGGCCGCGAACATTGCCGAACAATTCCTGCATGCCCGGATAAGAGCGCCGCAAGAACATCAGCGAATGTCGATCCAATGGCGGTTCGGCATCCATGACCGGCGACTAACGGCCGCCATTGCCGCCATGGAAGACAACCTGGAGAACCTGATCGGCATCGAAGAAATTGCCGACAGATGCAACCTGTCGCATCGTCAGCTGGAGCGCTTGTGGCACCAGCACTTCGGGATCACACCGAAAAAATTCTACCTGGAACTGCGGCTCAACCAGGCGCGGCGACTATTACGTGAAAGCACCCAAGCGATTGCCTGCATTGCCCATAGTTGCGGGTTCGTTTCCGCGTCACACCTGGGCGCTGCTTACAGGCGTGCGTGGGGATGCACGCCGGGGGAAGAGCGGCGGAAATTTGATGATGCACATTCCTGAGGTGAAGTCGGTTTTTTGATAGAAACCGTCGAGCCCAAAGCTCAAATAGCCTTCAGGGGCGCGGTAAGGTTCATGACAAGTCCGGTGCCCGCTTCCAGATGCACTGCCAATAAAAACAATTAGGGCGTAAGAAGGGTGGACCATGGAAACGTTGAGTTTCATTCTGGAAAACAGCAGCCTGATCAGCCAACTGCTGGGGCAGCACCTTTTTATCGTCGCAGTCGCGGTGGGGCTGGCGATCCTGACCGGCGTACCTATCGGCATCTTGATCAGCGAGCATCCCAGGACGCGGCGTGGGGTACTGGCCGTTGCTGCGGTGCTGATGACCATTCCATCCGCCGCACTGTTCGGCCTGATGATCCCGGTGCTGTCGCTGATTGGCTATGGCATCGGCGTGGTGCCCGCCGTTATTGCGCTGTTTCTATATTCGCAATTGCCGATTATCCGCAATACCACCACCGCCATCGCCAACATCGATCCCGCCTTGCGCGAGGCGGCGATCGGGATGGGCATGGCCCCCTGGCAGCGGTTGTGCAAGGTCGAACTACCGATTGCGGTGCCGCTGATCATGGCAGGCGTGAGGATGGCGACTGTCATCAATATCGGTATTGCGGCGATTGCGGCCTACATCGGCGCCGGCGGCCTGGGCAGCCTGATCATTCGCGGTATCGCGCAATCGGACAGCCGGCAGCTGTTGACCGGCGCCCTGGTGATCAGTGCCATTGCCATTGCAGCCGATTATGCGCTGTACGCCCTGCAGAGCAGGCTGACGCCAAAAGGCCTGAGCAAGCACGCGGTGGCCGCCGGCAGAATGAAGGAGGCGACCACATGATCCAGATCGACAACCTGAACAAGCAGTTCGGCTCGATAACGGCCGTCGAAGATGTCTCGCTCACTGTAGAGGAGGGCAAGATTTGCGTACTGCTCGGCCCGTCTGGCTGCGGCAAGACCACGACGTTAAAAATGATCAACCGGCTGATAACCCCCACCTCGGGAACGATAAAAATTGGTGGGCGCGACACCTCAGAGATGGACAGCGTCAGCCTCAAGCGATCGATTGGCTACGTAATTCAACAAGTTGGTCTGTTCCCGAACATGACCATAGAGGACAACATCTGTGTGGTTCCCAACCTGCTGGGATGGGACAAAACCAAAAGCCGCCGGCGCGCCGCCGAGTTGCTGGAAGTCGTTGCGCTGGATCCGTCGCTGTTCCTCAAACGCTACCCTTGCGAGCTTTCAGGCGGCCAACAGCAGCGTGTCGGCGTCGCCCGGGCGCTGGCCGCCGACCCTCCCGTTATGTTGATGGACGAGCCATTTGGCGCGATTGATCCGATCAACCGAGAAGTGATCCAGGACGAGTTTATGCGCATACAGCGCCTGGTTAACAAGACCGTCCTGTTTGTCAGCCATGACATCGACGAAGCGGTGAAGATGGCCGACTGCATCGCCCTGTTCCATAACGGCAAAATCGAGCAGTTCGGCTGCTCCGATGATCTTCTGGCCAGGCCCAATAGTGAGTTCGTGGCGAACTTCATGGGCAGCGACCGCATCATGAAGCGCCTGCGGTTGCTGCGCTCGGTGGATGTCGCCAGCAAGATCCCGCCTGCTGAGCCATTGCAGCCGGGCGGTAGCAATGGCGAGCGTACTTCGCGAGAGCAATTGGTGGTCAAACCCCAGGACGACCTGAGTCAGGTGCTCTCACAGCTCTTGGGTCGAGGCCAGAACTGGGCGTTATGCAACGACATTGACGGGCGTTTTATCGGCTATATACACCAGACCGATATCCTGGCCAGACTGGTGGAAAACACTACGCCGGTAGGGCATTGACGATGCCCGACCTGATGCTCGGAATGTGGGCGGGGCTGCAGCTTTACTGGGGCGATATCACTTACCTGACGGCTCAGCATCTGCATATCGTCGCCGTCAGCGGCGTCCTGGCGCTGATCGTGGCGCTGCCCTTGGGGGTATGGATGAGCCGACCTTCGAAACAACGCTATGCCATGGCGTGCATGCAGTTGTTGAATGTGGGGCAGGCGATACCCAAGCTCGCCTTGCTGGCGCTGGCCATGAGTGTGATCGGGGTTGGCGGTGGTGCGGCGATCTTTGGCTTATGGGTCGCGACCTTGTTGCCGGTGGTGGTCAATACCTACGAGGGTTTGCGTGCGGTGCCGGAGCATCTGCTTGAGGCGGCCGAGGCGATGGGCATGACACCTGCGCAGCGGTTATGGAAAGTCGAAATCCCGAATGCGCTGAACGTCATTTTCGCCGGCATACGCACGGCACTCGCCATCAACGTCGGTACCGCGCCGCTGGCGTTCCTCGTCGGCGGCGGCGGCTTGGGTGAGCTTATTTTTACCGGTATCGACCTCAATGATTTTTCCATGATGTTAGCCGGTGCGGCGGCGACGGCTTTTCTAGCCGTTGCGGTTGACCTGGGGTGCGGCGTGTTCCAGCACGTCGTGGTGTCGCGGGGCTTGAGGTTGGCGGCGCGTGAATGAATGTGAAGACCATTGACCTAAAGGAGGTGCAGGATGATTCATCGAATACTCATCTGTCTGATCGGCGTGCTGGGCCTTGTGTTCGGCAGTATTGGCAGTGTTTCTGCCAACAGCACGATAGTTGTGGGCGGCAAAAAGTTTACCGAACAGCAACTGGTTGCGGAAATGACTGCGCAACTTTTGCGCGCTAACGGGTACAGCGTGGATAAGCGCCCGGACCTGGGCTCATCCATATTGCGCGCGGCGCTGGAAAACGGTCAGGTCGACGTGTATTGGGAATATACCGGCACTTCCCTGGTGCTTTACAACAAGGTCACCGACACCCTGAATGCCGACGAGACCTACGACCGGGTCAGTGCCCTTGATGCGTGGAAGGGCATCACCTGGTTAAACCGGTCAAAAGCCAACACGACCTACGCATTTGCCATGCGCAATGACGCGGCGCAAAAGCACGGTATCTCCACGCTCAGCGACCTGGCAAAGCACATCGGCGCGGGTGGCACCTACCAGTTCGCGAGCAATGCCGAGTTTTACTCGCGCTCCGATGGCTTGAGACCGTTACAAGAGAAGTACAAGTTCGAATTCGGACGCAAAAACGTCATCCGCATGGACGGTGGGCTGACTTACCAGGCGCTGCGGGACGGTCAGGTGGATGTGGCGTTGGTGATGTCGACTGACGGGCGGATCCCGGCATACGATTTTGTGGTACTCAAAGACGACAAGGGTTTTTTCCCCAGCTACGCGTTGACCCCGGTGATTCGTACCGAGGTCTTCAAGCAACACCCTCGGCTGGGGGAGTTACTCAACGCACTGTCGTCCAGGCTGGATGACGAAACCATAGCCGGGCTCAACGCCCGGGTCGACGTAGGTCGGGAATCTATCGAGAGCGTGGCGAAGATGTTCTTGCAGCAAAGTAGCCTGCTCTAGTCAGCACAGGTAGCGGTTGCGCGCCTCCCTGAGTAAGTCGCGCACCTGGTCAACGCGCAATAACAGCGTCATTTGCCGCTCATCGACGATGATTTCCGCCACGATCAATGCGCAAATCATCGGCGCGGTTACCAGCCAGTGCTCGTAACATTGGGTTGTCAGCGATACGAACACGCCCATAATCCACAACGCCAGCACCCACTTGGGGGCTCGTCGTTGCAGGGGCACCCAGAAGCGCTGCAACCTTTTCAAACGGGCCGTGTGCAGCCTTAACGAAGCTTCGAGTCGGGACACGTCATTGCTCATGGTTACACTCGCTCAACGGTACGGGCGCAGCCTGGGAGTGTGGTTCCCAGCCAGGACAGGTTGACCCGTTCAACTTCTACCCAATGCTCGCCGACAGGTTTTGTGCGGCAGCTTTTAAAGGCGATGCACACCTGCCTTGCGTCCAATAAAGCAAAGTGCCGGTAACGGGGCGGGCGCTTGAACAGCCAAAAAAACATACGCATCGCCGTGCCTCGCTCAATCAAACGTGCCAACTGAGTTCAAACAGCGTGCCGCCGTTTTCCATGCGGCGGCAGGTCACGGCGCCGCCATGGGCGAGGGCGATGGCACGCACCACGGCCAAGCCCAGGCCACTGCCGCCTTGGGCGCGTGAGCGAGAGTTTTCACCGCGTTGGAAGGCATCAAACAGGCGCGCGGCAAAACCTTCGTCGATGCCGGGGCCGTCATCGCGCACGCGCAGGTAGTTGAAACCGTCGCGGGTGCTCAGATGGACGATGACATTGCCCGGTGTCGCGTGCCGCCGAATGTTATCCAGCAGGGCCAGCAACGCCTGGCGGATGCGCGCCGGGTCGCAGCGCAGGGTGCGGCGTTGCAGGTCCAATTGCAGCACAAAACCTGCGGCCACCAGGCTCGGTTCGAACAGGCGCACATCGTCTTCAATGCCTGTCGCCAGGTCTGCTTCTTGCAGGTTGAGTTCCAGGTAGCCACTGTCGGCCAGGCCCACCACGCGCATATCCTCGATCAAGCGCGTCAAACCTTCGACCTGGCCCAGCAGGCTGTAGAACTGCGCGGTGTCGGGTTCGAATACACCCTCGGCCAACCCTTGCAGGCGCCCGCGCAGAATAGTCAGGGGCGTGCGCAGTTCATGCGCAATGGCTGCATTCCAGAACGCTTGCTCCTGCGCCATGCGCTGCAAGCGTTTGGCCATGCTGTTGAAGTCATTGACCAGGATCGCCGCTTCGCCGATCGACTGGTCACCGGCAACCGCCTGTACGTCCAGGTCGCCGTCGGCCAGTTTGCGCAGGTTTTCGGCCACGGAATTGAGTGGCATCAGGATGCGTCGCGACAGTTTCAGCGCCACAATCGAGCCCACCGCCAGGCTCACGCACGTGGTCAGGCCCATCCACACCCATTCAGCCTTGGCCGGCAGCCAGGCATCCACTTCGGCGTCGGTGAGCGGCCAGTAGGTCCATAGCAATGCGTAAAAAATATACGAGCCGATCACCGCCAGGGCGATCACGCACAGCACCACGGCGCACATCGACAAGATGATCTGCCGGCTCAGGCCTTTGAGCCCTTTCACACCACGCACCCGAACCGGTAGCCGACGCCACGGATACTGGTGGGCACACCCTGCACGCCGAGGTCTTCGAGCTTGCGCCGCAGTTTGCTGATATGGCTGTCGACCGTGCGCTCCAGGCTGTCGCTTTCCGGTGAACACTGGGCCAACAGCTCGGCGCGGCTGAACACCCGTTTCGGCGCCTTGGCCAGTTGCGCCAGCAAGCGGAACTCGGTGACGGTCAAGGCCAGCGGCACTCGGCGGCCGGCCAGCGTCACTGTGGCTTCGTAGCTTTCCAGGTCAATTTCAAACGCGTCCACTCGCAGCACCGTGGGGCAGGCGTGGCCGCGATAAGCGATGGAGCGGCGCAGTACCGCCTGGGTACGCGCCACCACTTCGGCCGGGTTGAACGGCTTGACGATATAGTCGTCGGCGCCGATGCGCAGGCCCATCAGCTTGTCCATGTCCTGGTCTTGCGCGGTCAGCATGATCACCGGCGTATGGCCGCGCTGGCGCACTTGCGCAAGGACCTGCCAGCCATCCACGTGGGGCATCAGCACATCCAGCAACATCAACTCCGGCTTGAGCGCCAGGTGCATGTCCAGCGCCTGTTGGCCGTCACGCGCGTGGGCGGTGCGAAAGCCACTGCGTTTGAGGTAAGCCACCAGAATGTCGGCGATTTGCGGCTCATCCTCGGCTATCAGCACCAGAGCCTGGGGTTCTCTGACGCAGTCCGGGCGGGGTATCGATGCAACGGGAAAATCAGTCATGGTCTGCTCGGTGAATACGCGGCGAGCCTGTGCATCCCTGCGCTCGTGCTTATCTGCCTTATCGTGGCTGCCGGTCCATGGCCACGCTTGCCAGTAGTGATCATAGCTTCTGGGTGAGGGTGCTGACCTCCAGGGCAGTCATCGTGTTCTCCTGGCAAATCTACGCAACGGTGAACGCAAGTGTGCGCAACCAGCGTGCGCTTTCATGGGAGGTTTTGTGGAGAAACGATGGAGACGGGCATTAATTTGTACCCCAGCGTGTAGAAAGGCGGCATGGATTGACGATCAATACCTAAAAGTCCAATATGGAATTATAAGTACAAAAAAAGCCTCTGCCTTTCTTTCTTCACGCTTGCCAAACCAACAACAACTTGCGAGAGAACGACCATGAAGAAACCCGCGCTGATCGCCGCACTGGCCCTGGGCCTGTTTGCCTCAAGCCATGTGCTGGCCGCCGAGAAAACCTTGCGTATCGGCATTGAGGCGGCCTACCCACCGTTCGCCTCCAAGACCCAGGATGGCAAGATAGTCGGCTTCGATTACGACATCGGTAACGCCTTGTGCGCGCAGATGAAGGTCAAGTGCGTGTGGGTGGAAGGTGAGTTCGACGGCCTGATTCCTTCACTGAAAGTGAAGAAAATCGACATGGCCTTGTCGTCCATGACCATCAACGAAGACCGCAAGAAGTCGGTGGATTTCACCCACAAGTATTACTTCACTTCTTCGCGCCTGGTGATGAAGGACGGCGCGGTGGTGGATGACCAGTACGCCAGCCTCAAGCGCAAGACCATTGGCGTGCAACGCGCCACCACCACCGACCGCTATGCCACCGAGGTGTTCGAGCCCAAGGGCATCAATGTCAAGCGCTACAGCAATAACGAAGAGATTTACATGGATCTGGCCTCGGGGCGCCTGGATGCGATTTTTGCCGACACCATCCCGTTGAGTGACTTCCTGTCGATGCCACGCGGCAAGGGCTACGCGTTTGTCGGACCGGAACTCAAGGACCCCAAATACGTGGGCGAGGGTGCCGGGATCGCGGTGCGCAAGGGCAATACCGAGCTGGTCAGCCAGTTGAACACGGCCATCGACGGGATTCGTGGGAATGGCGAGTATCAGAAGATTTCACAGCGGTACTTCAAGTCCGATATCTACGGCGACTGAGCACCCCTGATCGTTGAATGATCGTTCCCACGCTCTGCGTGGGAATGCAGCCCAGGACGCTCCGCGTCCCACGCTTGGAGGTCGTGACGCGGAGCGTCACAGGATGCGTTTCCACGCAGAGCGTGGGAACGATCAGGCTCGCTCAGCCCTTCAATTCCTTGAGGTGCTTGTACACCGTCGCCCGCCCCATCCCCAGCACATTCGCCACATAGTTCGACGCACTCTTGCCCTTGAACGCGCCCTCGGCATGCAGCGCCAGCACCAGTTCACGCTTATGGTCGCGGGTCAGCAGGTTCAGGCTCAACTGACGCTCACGCATCCAGGCATGCAAGAAGGTGTTGATGCGCTCCTGCCAGTCATCCCGAAACAGTGAGTCGGGCTGCGGGATCAGCTTGCTTGGTGACAGGAACAGGTCCAGCGCCGCCTTGGCGTTTTCGAACAGCGAGATATTCAGGTTGATGCACAACACCGCCAGCCGACGGCCTTTGTGGTCGTGCAACACCGTGCTCAGGCTGCGGATTTTCTGGCCATCCCAGTTGAGCTTTTCGTACGGGCCGATATTCACTTCGCTGATGTCATCGCTGAGCATGTCCTCCAGGGACGATTCGTCACCGATGGCGCGTTTGGACAGGTTGTTGGCGATGTAATCGACCTTTTGCGTGCGCAAGTCATGCAGCACCACTTCGGCGTGGGGAAAGAACAGCGTGGCAATCGCATCGGCGATCGCCCGGAAGTTCTGCACAACGTTTTCTTGTTCGGCAATGCTCATCAATGCGGCTCCAGGCGGACGGGCGAGAGCATACCAGCGTCCAGGCCAAACCGCGTCAGTGGCTCCGGCAACGGTGCGCCACGCACCAGCGCCGCGCTGGCCTGGCCCATGGCCGGTGAGGTCTGGATGCCGTAACCGCCTTGCGCCGCGACCCAGAACAGCCCCGGCACCTGCGGGTCGAAGCCCGCGAGCAAATCACCATCAGGCACAAAACTGCGCAGCCCGGCCCAGGTGCGGGTCGGGCGGCGGATGGTCAAGGTGGTGGCTTCTTCGATCTGGTAGATGCCCATGGCAATGTCCAGCTCTTCGGGCTGTACATCCTGGGGTTCGACCGGGTCGGCGTTGGCCGGCGAGCCGAGGAACATGCCCGCATCGGGCTTCATGTAGAAGGCTTCGTCGAGCGCCACCAGCATTGGCCACGCATGCGTGTCGACGCCCTCTGGCCCGGCGAAGATAAACGCCGAACGCCGCTTGGGTTGCAGGCCGATGGACGCCGCACCGGCGAGCGCGCCGATATGATCGGCCCAGGCTCCGGCGGCATTGATGATGATCGGCGCGGTGTAGGTCGCGTCCTGGGTGAGCACCTGCCACAGGCCGTCGGCGTCACGGCTCAGGCCCAGTACATGGCTGTCGGTACGCACTTCGCCGTGATGGCGGCGGATGCCGCGCAAATAGCCCTGGTGCAGGGCATCGGTGTCGATGTCACTGGCGGTCGGGTCGAAGATGGCGCCGTGGACTTTTTCACGGCGCAAAATCGGCAGCCGTGCACAGGCCTCATCGACACTCAGCCGTTCCACCTGCGCCACCGTGGCCTTGGCGCTCTGGTATTGGCGCTCGAGTTCCGCCGGGTCGCCGCTGAAATCCACGGTGATCTCCCCGCGTGGCGTCAGCAACGGGTGCTCACAGAAGCCTGCCGGCGGGTTATCAAAAAATGCACGGCTGGCCAGGGTCAAGGCGCGCACTTGCGGCGTGCCATAAGCCGCGGTGTAGAGCGCCGCCGAGCGCCCGGTGGAGTGATAGGCCGGGTGGCTTTCGCGCTCCAGCACCAATACTTTGCCATGCTGCGACAACCAGAACCCGGTGGATGCACCGGCAATGCCGCCGCCGATGATGATGAAGTCTGCATGGCTCATAAACATCTCCTTAATTAATGGTTAGCGCTGGGCTTGGTACAGGGCGTTGGCCAGTGCGACGTCTTCCAGGCCCAGGCCGATTGAGCGGAAAAACACGTGGCGGTCGTAGTCCGGGCGCTGCGCCATGTCACTGAGCAGCTCCGGCAGGTCGCCGATCACGGCGCGCTTGTCCCAACCGTGTTGCTCGGCGGCGATCAACATCTCACCGGCCGCGCCCGGCGTGGTCTGGCGATAGTCGCAGAACACGTGCATGCCTTGCAGGCTTGCCGGCGGCACTTCATGGGCGTGTGGCGCATTGGTGCTGATGGACGTGATCAACGCGGGTTTGCGCAAGCGCGCTGGGTCGAGCACCGGGCCGGCCGATGAGGTACACAGCAGGATCACATCGGCGTCTTCCACGGCGCTGTCACAGCTGTCGGCCAGGGTCAGGCGCGGGTCCAGGCCTTTGAGGTGGGCGAGGGTGTCGACGCTGGCGTGGCCCAGGCTCGGTGAATACAGGCGAATCTGCTGCCAGTCGCGCAGGTTGCGCACGTAGTGCAGGTGCGCCTGGGCCACCTTGCCACTGCCGATAATCGCCAGGCGCCGCGCGGCAGCAGGCGCCAGCACGTCCACCGCCAATGCAGTGGTGGCAGCGGTGCGCGCGGTGGTCAGCTCGGCCGCATCACACAGCATCAGCGGCTGGCCGCTGTGCATCGACATCAACAAAGTCCAGGCCGTCACCAGTGGGCCTTGCTCGCGCACGATGTAGGGCGACGTCTTGACCCCATACACACCCTCGTCGGCCAGCACGCCCAGGTAGTTGATAAAGTCGCCGGCCCCGTGCGGGAACTCCACCAGCTGCTGCGCCGGTTGCACCGCCAGCCCGGCCGCCAGGTCGCGGAACAGCTTGTGCAGGATGTGAGGCACATCGATCTGGGCAAGCCATTCACGGGCTTGAGCCTGATTCATGACGAGGGGTGTGCTGGACATGGCAATCTCCGCAGATAAACTAATTTGTCCATTATGGACTTTTTGTTATTGCGGGCAATATCAGAATGAAAAAAGTCGGGGGGCCGGTTTTTTATCGCTATTGAATAAACTCATACATTTAATTGACGCCACTATATTGCCACCCTATGATCCGCGTTCATTGATGGCACAACGCCATATAGAGGGATCTAGAAATGTGGCGTTTGGTACGCCGGACCAGGCTCGGTCTGCTGTCCGCTTTTTTTTGCTTGGGTTACGTCGGGTTGGCCCAAGCTGCCCCCGCGCAGAACACCCCTGGCATCACCGACCTGATCCGCGACCGTCAGGACCGCCTGCTCGAAGAGCAGCAGCGGCGCCTCGAAGAACTCAGGGATCTGCCCGGTAAATCCGCCGCCCCTGCAGCTCCGGCGACGCCTGCCGACACCCGTTGCTTCCCGATCAAAACCATCGAGCTCGCAGGCGCCGACGCCCTGTCCGTAGACGAGCGCAATGCGCTGATCAAACCTTACATCGGCCAATGCCTGGGCGTGCCGCAGCTCAACGAAGTGCTCAAGGTCATCACCGACCGCTACCTGGCCAAGGGCCTGGTCACCAGCCGTGCGTATCTGCCACAGCAAGACCTTTCCAGCGGCAACCTCAAAATCCAGGTAGTCGAGGGCAAGCTCGAAAGCCTGAAAGGCGCCGAAAACAGCGGCATCACCGACCGTCAACTGGCGATGAGCTTTCCCGGCAAACAAGGCGAGTTGCTCAACCTGCGTGAAATCGAACAGATGGTCGATCAGCTAAACCGTTTGCCCTCGAACCAGGCGCAGATGGAACTGGCGCCGGGCAAGGCCGTGGGCGGCAGTGATGTACTGGTCAAAAACACCCCGCAAAAGCCCTGGCGTGTCGGCCTGTCGCGGCACAACGGCGGCCAGCTCAGCACCGGCGAACAACAGTGGGGCGCCAGCCTCGACTGGGACAACCCGCTGGGCCTGGCCGACCAACTTTCGTTGCGTGGCGGCCACGATGCGGTTAGCGATCACCAGAAAACTTCGCGCAATTCGATGCTCAACTACAGCTTGCCCTTCGGCTGGTGGAACCTCACCTACAGCTACACCGAAAGCGAATACCGCTCCCGTGCCGAGGCCAACAACTTCAAGTTCAAGCAGACCGGCGACAGCCAGAGCCACCAGTTGCGCCTGGAGCGTGTCGTTCACCGCGACGCCTTGAGCAAAACCTCGCTGAGCACTGGCGTCGCCTACCTGCGCACCAATAACTTCATTGAAGACAGCAAGCTGGCGCTGAGCAGCAACCGCCTCAGCGAAGCCCAGTTCGGCATCAACCACGGCCGACGTATCGGCAGTGCATTTCTCAACATCGACCTCGGCATGCAAGACGGCATCGGTGCCTTTGACGCCCAGGCCAATCACAACCCGCGCCACGGCCAGGCCGATGCGCGCTACCGCAAATACACGGCCACCGTCAGCTACCTGTACCCGTTCAAGCTGTGGGGCGAGTCCTTGAGCTTCAGCAGTTTGATGACCGGCCAGCACAGCGAAGATGTGCTGTTCAGCCCGCAGCGCATGAGCCTGGGTGGGCAGTCGTCAATCCGTGGCTACAAGGACCAGATGCTGTCCGGCGACAGCGGCGGCTACTGGCGCAACGACCTGCGCTGGAGCCGCCCGGTGACCTGGGCCTGGCTGCAACCGGTGCTCAGCGAATACGGCGCCAGCCTCGGTTATGACCAGGGCGTGATCAGCCGCGACCGTTACAACGCCGAGCAGCATGGGCGCATGAGCAGCAACTCGGTGGAGCTGTTTGCCCGTGGCAAAAACGTCGCCGCCAGCGTGACCTTTGCCCACTCTTTGGAACGACCGGCCGCTATCACAGAGCGTGAAGCGCCGATCTATTTCCGTATGGATTTTTTCCTTTAATTTTTTTACCGCCTTCGGGTATCGAGACACAACATGGACGTTCGCCAGTTCGCCTTCCTCGTGCGCCAGCCTTCTGCTGCCGTAAAAAGCCGTTCCCACTTTTTGGGGCTGCCTAAACGCGGGTTGGCGTTGATCCTGGCCAACGCGATGTTCTGGCACCCGTTGCTGGCCCAGGCCGACGGCATTGTGGTCAGTGCGCCGGGCACAGGCCTCGCGCAGGCGGGCAATGGCGTGCCCATCGTCAATATCGCCGCACCGAATGCCAATGGCCTCTCGCACAACCAATTTCATGACTATAACGTCGGTGCCAACGGCGTCATCCTCAACAACGCCACCGACCGCACCCAGGCCACACAACTGGGCGGCATCATTGTCGGCAACCCGAACCTGCGCGGCACCGCTGCCAATATCATCCTCAACGAAGTCAACGGTGGCAGCCCCAGCCAACTGCGCGGCTACACCGAAGTGGCGGGGCAGTCGGCCCATGTGATTGTCGCCAACCCGTATGGCATCAGTTGCAACGGTTGCGGCTTTATCAACACGCCGCAAGTCACGCTGACCACCGGTAAAGCGGTGATCGAAAACGGCCAGATCAGCCGCTATCAAGTCGATCAAGGCAGCGTCGCCATCGAAGGCGCGGGCCTCAACGCGACCAATGTCGACCAGTTCGAAATCATCACCCGCGCTACCACCATCAATGCGCAGATCCAGGCGAAAAAACTCACCATCGTCGCCGGGCGCAACGATGTGGACGCACGCACCTTAAACCCCACCGCACGGGCGGCAGATGGCAGCCAGGCGCCGGACCTGGCGATTGACTCGTCGGCGTTGGGCGGCATGTATGTGGGCGCGGTCAAGCTGATCGGCACCGAGGCCGGTGTGGGCGTGAAGCTGTCGGGCGATATGGTCGCTGGCGGCGATATTCAGATTGATGCTGCGGGCAATGTGGTCATGGGCACAACCACGGCAGGCACCTCTGTCGCCGTCAAAGCGGCCAGCTTGCAAGCCAAGGCGGCGGTCTACGCCGGTACTGATCTGTCGGTAAAAACCCAAGGTGCGCTCACCACGCAACAAACCCTGGCCGCCAAGGACAGCATCGCGCTGGACGCCGGTGGCCGCTTGACCAACAACGGGATCATCGAAGCAGGCATCAACGCCGATAACAGCCGCAATGCCCAGGGCGATGTGCGCTTGACCGCGCAGGCCATCGACAACACCGGCAAGACCGTGATCGCCAGCCGCGACCTCAGCGTCAATACCGGCGAACTGGCCAACCAGGGCGGCACCTTGAGCGCCCGGCGCGACGCACAGTTGACGGCCACGCAGATCGACAACCAGAACCAGGGCCGCATCCTCAGTGCGGGCAGCCTTGGGGTCACAGCCGGGCAACTGCTCAACAGCCAAGGTGGTTTGGTCACCAGCACCGGCAACCTCACGGCGGGCATCGGGCAACTGATCAACCGCAGCGGCGAGCTGTCGAGCCAGGCGCAGGTCACGCTGCAACTGAATGAACTGGATAACGTCGCCGGCCTGGTCTCGGCCGGCCAATCGCTGAGCCTGAATGCGACGGGGCTGATCAATAACCAGGGCGGGCGAATTGCTGCACGCCAAGCCGCGCAATTGCGGGCCGCTTCACTGGACAACAGCCAAAAGGGCGTGCTCACCAGCCAAGGCACGCTGGGTATTGAACTGAGTGGCACCCTGGCCAACCAGCAGCAGGGACGGATCGAGTCCACCGGTGGTGCGCAGGTCAAGGTCGGTGCGTTGGATAACCAGCAGGGCGGTGTGCTCAACAGCAGCCAGACCCTGAACCTGACGGCGGGTGCGGTGAATAACAGTGGCGCAGGCCAGATCGCCAGTGCCCAGGGCCTGAACGCGAATCTCGGCAGCCTCAATCAACAGGACGGCGGCCGCTTTTACAGCAACACCGACCTGAACCTCAACCTCAACCAGGGCCATCTGGATAACCGCAGCGGGCTGATCAATGCCACCGGGCAATTGACCCTCGACAACCTCAACAGCGTGGACAACCGCCAGGGCGAAATCTCCAGCGCGCGGGCCTTTACCGTTGCGGCACGTACCGTCGATAACGCTGCCGGCAAGTTGCTCAGCGACCAGGGGCTGACCCTGCAGATTGCGCAGACCTTGAATAACAGTGCGGGATTGATTGCAGCCACCGGCTTGCAGATCGATGTCGCCAGCCTGGTCAATGACCAGAACGGCAGCGTGAGCAGTCGCGGTACGCTGAACGCCCGTGTGGCGGGCATGCTGGATAACCGTGGCGGTAGCCTCAGCGGCGCCGGTGCAAGCCAGCTCAGTGTGGGCAGCCTCAACAACGGCAGTGGGCGTCTGGCCAGCCAGGCCAGTTTGAGCCTGGACCTCAATCGCGGTCATCTGGACAACCAGGGCGGCGTGATCAGCGCGCCCGGCCAGTTGCTGCTGAATCACTTCAACAGTGTCGACAACCGCAACGGGGAAATTTCCAGCACCACCGGCTTCACGCTGCAAGCTGACACGCTGGATAACCGCAGGGGCAAGGTGTTGAGCGAGCAGTCGCTGACCCTGGCCATCGCCCAGGCCTTGAACAATGCGGCCGGCCGGGTGAGTGCGACATCGTTGCAGGTACAGGCTGGCAGTCTCGACAACAGCAGCGGCCAATTAGTGGCTCGCGACAGTTTGAACCTGGGCGTTGGTGCAGCACTGCTCAACCACAGCGGGGAGATCCTGAGCCGTGATGTACGGCTCACGGCAGGTACGCTGGATAACGCCCAAGGTCGGGTGCAGGGCGACAATCTACTAAAGATCGACAGCGGCGCACTGAGCAATCGTAATGGCACGCTTGCCAGCGGCCAGGCCCTGCAACTGAGCAGCGCCGACCTCAATAATCAGGGCGGCCAGCTAAGCGCCGGCGGCACCCTGCAACTGCGTGCCGGGCGGGTGGACAATAGCGCGGGCGGGCGCATCAATGGCAAGGCCCTCAGCGCCAGCGTGACCGGCCTGGACCAGCACAACGATGGCCGTCTCTACAGCCAGGGCGATGTGAGCCTGGACCTTAACCGTGGCCATTTGAATAACCAGGGTGGCGTCATCAGCGCGCCGGGCTCACTGCTGTTGAGCAACCTCAGCAGCGTCGACAACCAAGCTGGGGAAATCTCCAGCGCCACAGGTTTCAGCCTGCAAGCGGACAGCCTGGATAACACCCGCGGCAAGGTCTTGAGCGAGCAGGCGCTGACCCTGCGTATCGCCCGTGTACTGGAGAACGCCAAAGGCCTGGTCTCAGCCGCAAGCCTGGACGCCCGCACCGCAAGCCTGGGCAACCAGGACGGCACACTGCGTGCCCGTGATGGCTTTAACCTGAGCGTCGACGGCCTGCTGGACAACCGCAGCGGCAAGTTGCTGGCCAGTGATCTTTCGTTGGCGGCAGGCGGTCTGGACAACAGCAACGGTCAGGCTCAAGGCGACCACACCCTGGCGATCAACAGCGGCGCACTGACCAATCAGCACGGCACCCTGGCCGCGGGCAGCCACTTCACGCTCACTGCAGCGAGCCTGGATAACACCGACGGTAAGCTCACCAGCGACGGCGCCTTGGCCGCCGCCATTTCCGGGCACTTGCTTAACCAGGTCGGCCTGTTGGCGGCCACTGGCAACCTCAGCCTGAACCTGGGCAGCCTCGATAACCAACGCCAGGGACGCATCAGCAGCAAAGCCGACCTGACCCTGGCCGGCAACACCCTCGATAACCGCGCCGGCAACCTCGGGGCGGTCGGTGTGTTGAAACTCAACGCAACCACCCTGGATAACCGCCAGGGCAGCGTGTACGCGAACAATCAGCTCCATCTGTTGCTGGGCGATGCCCTGAACAACCAGCAAGGGACCTTGCGCGGTGACGCCAAGCTGGACCTGAAAGCCGGCAAGGTGGACAACAGCGATGGCGGGCGCATCAGCAGTGGCCAGTCGCTGAACGCCAGCGTGACCGGGCTGGATCAGCACAATGACGGCCGGCTGTTCGGCCAGGGCGATGTGAGCCTGGACCTCAATCGCGGCCACCTGAACAATCAGGGCGGTGCCATCACCGCACCGGGTCAGTTGCTGCTGAGCAACCTCAACAGCGTCGCCAACCAAGGGGGTGAAATCTCCAGCAGTCGTGCGTTTACCCTGGTTGCCGAGACACTGGACAACAGCAACGCCAAGGTCCTCAGTGAACAGGCGCTGACCCTGCGCATCGCCCGCGCGCTGGACAACACCAAGGGCCTGGTGTCGGCCAAGACGCTGGAATTGCATGCCGGCAGCCTGAGTAACCTGGGTGGCACGGTCAGTGCCACCGAAGGCGCAGCGTTGCAGGTCGACGGTGCGCTGGATAACCGCAACGGCAAGCTGCTCGCGCGCACTGCCTCGGTCAATGCAGGCTCCCTGGACAATCGCCAGGGCTTGCTCCAGGGCGATGCCACGCTGAACCTCAACAGCCTGGGCGCCGTGGATAACCGTCAGGGCACGCTGTTTGGTGCGCAAGCGTTCGATATCGCCGCCGCGAGCCTGGATAACAGCGGCGGCAAGTTGACCAGTGATGCTCGGTTGACGGCGCGCATTGTCGGGCAGTTGCTCAACCAGACCGGTCAGTTAACAGCGGGTGCCAACCTGCAACTGGCTGCCGCCAGCCTCGACAACAGCGCCAAGGGCAGCCTCTACGCCAAGGACCATTTGCAGCTCTCGGTCAGCGGCGGGTTGAACAATGCCCAAGGCACGCTCAACAGCGACGGCACGCTCGCTCTCACCGCAGGGCAGGTAGACAACAGCGCCGGCGGGCGCATCACCAGCCAGCAGCAACTCACCGCATCCGTTACCGGCCTTGACCAACACGGCGACGGGCGCCTCTACAGCCAGGCGGGCGTAAGCCTGGACCTGAACCACGGCTACCTGAACAACCAGGGCGGCTTGATCCATGCTCCGGGCGCGTTACTGCTGAGTAACCTTGCCAGCGTGGATAACCAGGGCGGGGAAATATCCAGCACCCAGGCGCTGACGTTCACCGCCGATAACCTGGATAACCGTCGCGGCAAGTTGCTCAGTGAACAAGGGCTGGTGGTGCGTATCAGCAAGGCTCTGGACAATACCAAGGGTCTGGTTTCCGCCACCGGACTGGATCTGCGGGCGAACAGCCTGGTGAATGCCGAAGGCGCCCTCAAGGTTCGCGACGGCCTCGCCGCGTACGTCGAATCGGCACTGGACAACCAGCAAGGCGAAATCCTCGGCGCCACCACCACCCTGGCTGGCGCGTCACTGGATAACAGCCATGGCCTGATCCAGGGTGACAAGCTGCTCACCCTTGATCACTCGGGCGCTGTATCTAACCGCAATGGCCGCCTTGTCACGGGCCACGCGTTGAACTTGACGGCTGCGAGCCTGGACAACACCCAGGGCACACTCACCAGCGATGGCACCCTCAACGCCTTGATAAGCGGGCAGTTGCTCAACCAGGCCGGGTTATTTGCCGCCAGCAGCCAATTGCAACTGACCGCCGCCAGCCTGGATAACCAGGCCAAAGGCCGTCTCACCGGCAAGAGCGACCTGAGCCTGGCTGTCGGCCAATTCGACAACCGCGGCGGCAGCGTTGTGGCGACAGAGCAGTTGCAGCTTAACGGCACGGCGTTGGATAACCGCGACGGCGGCCTGGTCAACTCGGGCAAGGCCATGACCCTGGTGATTGGCACTCTGGATAACCGCGCAGGTGAAGTCTCCAGCGTTACCGACCTGTCACTCACCGGCAGCCTACTCGATAACAGCATGGGTGGGCGCCTGCTGGCCAACGGCGAGATGCAGCTGACCTTGCAGCGCCTGGACAACCAACTCAAGGGCATCATTTCCGGGCAGCGATCGATCAGCCTGAACGCCGCGCAACTGGATAACAGCCGCGAGGGCAGCCTGTACGCCAAGCGCAACCTGGCCATGGTATTGAGCGGTGACCTGAACAACCAGCAAGGCGCTCTGCGCAGCGACGGCGGCTTGAGCGTGCACGCGGCCAGCCTCAACAATGACCGCGGGCGCATCAGCAGTGCCGCGCCATTGGTACTGGCAACCACAGATGCAATCAGCAACCAAAAGGGCGAGTTGCTCAGTGCTGTCGCCTTGACCTTGACCAGTGCCAGCCTCGACAACCAGGGTGGCAAGATCATCGGTGACGGTGCCGTGCAGGTCATCACCGGCGCCTTCAACAACCAGCAAGGCGGACGCCTCACCAGCGCCGACCGCCTCGACCTGGCAGCCGGGCAGGTGGACAACCGCGGAGAGGGCCGCATCGCCAGCGCCAAGGCCCTCACCGCCAGCCTCACCGGCCTCGACCAACGGGACGGCGGCGAGCTTTACAGCCTCAGCGCCCTGAGCCTGGACATGAACAAGGGCCATCTGAACAACGCCGGTGGCTTGATCAATGCGCCTGGTCCGCTGGTGCTCAAGAACCTGTCGAGTGTCGCCAACCAGGGCGGCGAGATCTCCAGCAAACAAGCCTTCAGCCTGGCGGCACAAAGCCTGGATAACACCGGGGGCAAACTGCTGAGTGACCAGGCGCTGAGCCTCAAGATCGAGCAGGCGCTGATCAACCTCAAAGGCCAGATCTCAGCGGCCGGGCTCACGGCGCAAGCGGCGAGCCTGGACAACAGCGAAGGGGAGTTCAGCAGTACCAGGGACCTGTCCCTGGCATTGGCCGGTGCATTGCTGAACGTCGACGGCGAAGTTTCCAGCGCTGGTGCCAGCGTGGTCAACGCCATCACCTTGAACAACCGCAACGGTCAGGTCATGGGCGATGTGAGCCTCGACCTCACGACCCTGGGCGCGTTGACCAACCAGGGCGGCACCGTGGGCGCGGGCCAGCGCTTGCAGGTCGCTTCGGCGAGCCTGGACAACAGCCAGGCCGGTAGCCTGGTCAGCGACGGCAGCCTGGCGGTGAACGTCGCCGGCTTGCTGGACAACCAGGCCAAAGGCAGTGTGTTGGCCAAAGGGCTCGTGGATATTCAGGCGGCAAGCCTGGATAACCGTGGCGGGCGTGTTTCCGGGCAAAACCTGCTGACCGTGCGCGGCAACAGCCTGGATAACCGCACTGGCGTGATCCGCGCCAATCAGGACTTGAACCTGCACCTCGGCCAGTTGGACAACCGTGAGGGCGTGCTCAACAGCCAGCAGGCCCTGGGCGTTACCGGCCAGTCGCTGAGCAACCAGGGCGGCTTGATCAGCGCCGTGGGGCCGGTGCATTTGAGCCTGGATAACGTCAATAACAGCAAAGGCCGTATCGCCAGCCAGAGCGACCTGGACGCCACCCTCGGCGTGTTGAACCAGCAAGGTGGCGAGCTGGTTGCCCAAGGCAATCTGACCCTTCGCGGCACCACCCTCGATAACCGCGACGGCGGTTTGGTAGGGGCCACAAAAGCGCTGAAACTCAAGGTCGACAGCTTGGATAACCGCGCCGGTGAAATCTCCAGCCAGATAGACGCCGAACTCAGCGGCCAATCCCTGGACAACAGCGGCGGCAAGCTACTGGCCGGGACCACCCTGCAATTGACCGTGGCCCAGGTGATCAACCAGGCCAAGGGGCTGGTGTTCGCCCAGGAGGCGCGGTTTACCGGTACGCGCCTGGACAACGCCCAAGGCACCTTTGCCGGCCAGCGTGCGCTGGCCATTCAGCTGGCAGCGGGGTTGGACAACACCCAGGGCAAGCTCAGCAGCGAAGGCACTCTGACGCTGGGCAGCCAACGTATCGACAACACCGGCGGCAGTATTTCCAGCGCCGGTACACTGGGCATCACCAGCGCCAGTGATTTGCTCAACCAGGGCGGTATCGTTGAAACCGCCCAAGGCCTCACGCTGACTAGCACCCGCCTTGACAACAGTCAGCAGGGCCTGCTCAAAAGCCAGGGCGCCGCGACCCTCAACACCGGGCTTTTCGACAACACGCTGGGCGGCCGCCTGATCAGTGCCGACCGCCTTGACCTCACGGCCACCCAGCTCAGCAACGGTGGCCGCATCGCCAGCGCCGGCACCCTGAACGCCAACTTTACCGGCCTTAACCAACAGGGCGGTGAGCTGTTCAGCAACACGCAACTGAACCTGGACATGAACCACGGCGAGGTGAACAACGCCGGCTTGATCAACGCGCCGATCCTGGTGCTGAAAAACCTCGGCAACCTCAACAACCAGAACGGCGAGATCTCCAGCCAGAACGCCTTCACCCTGGCCGCCCGCAACCTCGACAACAGCAACGGCAAGCTGATCAGCAACCAGGCACTGACCCTGCGCGTCGAGCAGGCCCTGGCCAACGTCAAAGGCCTTGTCAGCAGCGCCAGCCTCATCAGCCGCAGTGCAAGCCTGGACAACACCGACGGTCTGCTCAGCAGCCGTGGCGGCCTGGATATCAGCGCCAGCGACCTGATCGATAACCAGCGCGGCACATTGATTGGCGACGGCGCCTTGCTGCTGACCGCCGCGAACCTGGACAACCGTGGCGGCGAGATCGCCGGCAAGGCCGAACTGGCCGTCAACGTCAACCGCCTCGACAACCGCAAAGGCCAATTGATCGGCACCCAGACCCTGCACGTCAGCGGCGCCAGCCTTGATAACCGGGGCGGTCTGGTAGGCGCCACAAAAGCGCTGAAACTCGATGTAGGCAGCCTCGATAACCGCGCCGGCGAACTGACCAGCAACGCGGACCTCAGCATAACCGGCCAGCGCCTGGACAACAGCGACAGCGGCCAGGTGTTCGCGGCCAGCGGCCTGAACCTGGCGGTCGAGCAACTGCTCAACCGCCAGGGCGGCAAACTCAGTGGCCAGCGCCTGTTGCTGACGGGCACCGGCCTGGACAACACCGGTGGCAAAATCCTCAGCCAGCAACCGTTAAAGCTGACGCTGGACGGTGACCTGGACAACAGCCGGGGCCTGCTGAGCAGTGAAGGCACCCTCGAGGTCAAGGCGCGCAGCCTCACGAACACCCAGGGCAGCCTCTCCAGTGCCCAGGGGCTGAATGTCGGCGTTGCTGGCCAGTTGAACAACCAGAACGGTGAACTGGTCACCGACGGCGCCTTGGTACTGAGCAGCGCCAGTTTGGGCAACCAGCAAGGCAGCATCAGCGGCAAGGGCGCGGTGGCGGTCAGCACCGGCGTGCTGAATAACCAGAGCGGGCGCCTCAACAGCGGCGACACCCTGAACCTGACGGCCAGCCAAGTGAACAACGGCGGCAGCATCGGCAGCGCCAAGGCCCTGACCGCCAGCGTCACCGGCCTTGACCAGCAGGGCGGCAAGCTCTTCAGTAACAGCAGCCTGAGCCTCGACCTGAACAACGGTCAGTTGAACAATCAGGGCGGGCTGATCAACACGGTCGGTCCATTGCTGCTCAATAACCTCACGACCGTCAGCAACCAGAACGGTGAAATCTCCAGCGCCCAAGCCTTCACCCTGGCCGCGCAAAGCCTGGACAACAGCAACGGCAAACTCTTGAGCAACCAAGGCCTGACCCTGCGCCTCAACCAGGCCCTGGCCAACGTCAAAGGCCTGATCGGCGCCGCCAGCCTCAACGCGCACGCAGGCGCCGTGGACAACCGGGGCGGCACCCTGACCAGTCGCAGCGACCTGCAACTGACCAGCGACGGCCTGCTCAACAACCAGGACCAAGGCCTGATCAGCGCCACTCAAATGCTGACCCTGCACAGCGCCAACCTGAACAACCAGAACGGCAGCCTGCTCGGTGCAACGGGCGTCACCCTCAGTGCCATGGCCCTGGACAACAGCGCTGCCGGCCTGATCAACAGCCAGGGCAGCCTTAACCTGAGCGCCGCCAGCCTTGACACCGGCAGCGGCGGTGAAGTGTCCGCCAAAGGTGCGATGGACCTGAACCTCAGCGCACTGGCGCTGGCCGGCGGCCGCGTGGTGGGCGAACAGCGAGTGACCCTGGACCTGAACAACAGCGACCTGGACAACCGCAACGGCCTGATCCTCGCCAAAGGCCCGCTGACCCTCAACCGTCTGCGCGCTTTCAACAACCAGAACGGCGAGCTTTCCAGCCAGCAAGACCTGGCCCTGAACACCGGCACCCTGGACAACAGCGGCGGCAAGTTGATCAGCAGCCAGGTGCTGACGGTCAACGCGGCCAACCTGATCAACCAGAACGGCTTGGTCTCAGGTTGGCAGGGCCTGAACGTCGGCGGTGGCAGCCTCGACAACCGCAACAACGGCACCTTGTCCAGCCGCAACGGCGCGGTGGATGTGCGCCTTTCCGGCGAGATGCTCAATGGCAGTGCCGGTGCACTGGTCAGCCAAGGTGCATTGAGCGTCAGTGCCACCAGCCTCGACAACAGCGGCGGTATTCTCTCCAGCGGCGCGGGGCAAAGCCTCGTCGTCAGCGGTTTGCTGAACAACGCCAACGGTGGCCTGATCGACAGCGGCACCGACCTTGACGTGCAAGCCGCCACCCTGGGCAACCAGGCCGGCACCGTCAATGCACAGCAAACGCTGGCCGTCACCGCCACAGATCTGCACAACCAGAGCGGCACACTGGCCAGCAATGGCCGCCTGACCCTGAGCCTGCTGGGCACCCTCGACAACACCAATGGCAAGCTGGCCAGCGCTGGCGCGTTGCTGTTGCAACGCGCGGTTCAGGTCAACAACCAGGGCGGCCAGATCGCCAGCCAAGGCCTGCTGACCCTGCTCGCCGGCGGTATCGATAACCGCCAGCGCGGCACCATCGCCGGCAAGGACCGCCTGGCAATCACCAGCACCGGCCTGCTGCAAAACGACGCCGACGGCTTGATCTACAGCCAGGGTGCCGACCTGCAGGTGAAGGCCGTTGGCCTGAGCAACCGTGCGGGTGTGGTGCAGGGGCAGAGCGGTTTAAGCCTGGACGTCAGCGGCGACCTTGATAACGAAGGCGGCAAGCTGCTGGCGCAGACCGGTGATGTGAGCGTCAAGGCCAATTCTCTGGATAACCAGGGAGGCACACTGGCGAGCCTGAATGGGCTACTGGATGCCAACGTGGCGGGCATGCTACGAAATGGTACTTCCCTTAGTAACCAAGCCGGCATCGCCCAAGGACAGCGCTTGAACCTGATTACGGGTGGCATCGACAACCAGGGCGGCCGTATTGTCGCGCAGGGTGCAGAGGCTGTGATCAGTACGGGGAACTTCTTTAACGCCAAGGGTGGGTTGTATGCCAAAGGGTTAATGCGGGTTGGGGCGCAGAACTTTGATAACAGCAACGATGGCCAGATTGCGGGTGGCCAGATTGACCTTGGGGTGATCGGCGGGCTCAGCAACCAGTCCGGCATTATTGAAAGCGATACCACGCTGAGCGTACGGGCCAATAGCATCAATAACCAGAGCGGCAAACTGCGTGCGCTGGGGCGTGACGGCAAGACCCTGTTCCAGATAGGGAACCTGTTTGATAACCAGTATGGGGTGGTGGAGACCGCCAACAACGACTTGACCCTGGTGGCCAATACCTTCAAGAACACCAGTGGTCAGCTGTTGCATATTGGGCAGGGGGACTTCGATATCTCTCTACCCAACGTCACCGGCGCCGGGGGCAGTATCGTCACCCGTGGCGGCCTGACCTTGAACGCCGATACCTGGACCAACAGCGGCGTCATCCAGGCAGGCCGTCTGAACGTCAACGTCAACACTTTTACCCAGACTGAAACTGGCCAGCTCCTGGCCTCCACGCGCTTGGAAGGTAAAGGCGGTAACTGGACCAACCATGGCTTGATCGCGAGCGACGGCAGCATGGGGTTGCAGTTGACCGGCGGCTACGAGGGCAATGGTCGAGTCAGTAGCGTCGGCACACTGGACGTGACTACATCTCAACTGACCCTCAATGAGCCGGCAAGCATGGCCGGCGGCGGGGCAACCAACGTGACCGTCAGCGGGCAGTTGACCAACCGTGGACGTTTGACTTCCAACAGCGGGATGAACATCAGTGCTGGCGGTGTCACCAACCTGGGTACCTTGGCGAGTGCACAGACCCTGCTGGTCAATGCTCAGACCCTGACCAATGATCGCATCCGAGCGAATGAAGGTTCATTGCTGCTCAGTGGCGGCGATATGAAGCTTCAGGTAGGGACGCTGACCAATACCTATAGCGATATTTATAGCCTTGGGGGGATAGAGGTAGGTGGCTATAACGGTGCCGAGCGGGCTGCGCGGGTCGATAACCTGTCGGGGCGGATTGAGTCGACGGGGGATATGTCGCTGAAGGCGGCGGTTGTGAGTAATAAGATGGAAGGGTTTAGTGTTAAGACAACTAACTTGATATCGTCCTCTATTGGTGTTCGGTGCCTTGATTGCAATTCGGTTGGTGACAAAGGAGTTTTTTCATCTCATATTGTTTGGCAGCAAAAATTTAATGTGGAAGCGTCCGGTGAGCAAGTCGCCGCTAGTATCGTTTCTGGGAAAAAGCTGAATGTGGTGGGCGATAAGTTTGAGAACTTAAACTCCTCGGTTTCAGCTGTTAATGATCTCAGTATCATTGTTTCAGATTTTAATAATACCGCCAGCGCGTTGGGTGGCTATACAAGTCTGAAGTATATAGCTATGCGCCCATCTATTGATTTGTGGGGGAAGCTGCTGAATTATAATGCTATTAATGATCCTACTTATAATAAAAATATTCATTTTTGGAACGCTGCGGAACAAGAATCAATAGTTGGGCTTAAGCCAGGTACTGACCGTGGTCAATCCATTGCGACCTATAGTTATAATTTCGGACCGAAAGGGGGGGTTGGGACCAATATCCCTAAACCCCGATATACCCCTGGAGTAACGAGTGCAGCACCACCAGAAATCACCAACGCAACACCTTTCGCCGAAAAATTAATTGCGTCTG
This sequence comes from Pseudomonas onubensis, assembly GCF_965653655.1. Taxonomy (NCBI): domain Bacteria; kingdom Pseudomonadati; phylum Pseudomonadota; class Gammaproteobacteria; order Pseudomonadales; family Pseudomonadaceae; genus Pseudomonas; species Pseudomonas onubensis. Next base: position 29,900 of record NZ_CBFHAZ010000061.1, read on the forward strand.
CAGGCTCAAGTTTTGTTCCCGCTATCATTCAAGCGGGCGGTAATGTCATTATCAACGCCGCCAACAAAGTCACTAACGGTGTAGAACGTTCCTTCAGCATCGCCGCCGCCGGCCCATCGCGTAGCACCAATACCCAAGTTACAGGCACGGGTAGCCCAACCATTATTAACCTTAACCGGCAGTTGCCTCCGGATCTGGCTCAACAACAGGTCAACCCGCTGACTCTCCCGGGTTTCAGCCTGCCCAGCGGCCAAAATGGCCTGTTCCGCTTGAGTGGTCAGGGTGTCAGCAATGGTCAGGCGGTCCAAGGTCGTTCCGGCCCACAAAGCTGGACCATGGGCGGGGTGAGTGTCGGACTGGCACAGCGCCAACAGGCGCTGCCCGAAACACAGGGCCGCACGATACACCTGGATGATGTTTCCCAACTCTCCGCCAACTCACGACAGGTATTGGTAGCCGCTCGGGAAGCCAGTGGCATCACCGCCAATGCCAGTACCCTAAATGTATCGGGTGTCGGTAATGCCGACACGGGCGTGTGGCAGCCCGGCCGGGTTACTGGCGGCGATATCGCGCAGGTCGATGGCATCAATACTCAGAACCCTGTGGCTGATCCGTCGCAGTCATTGATTAATATCACTCGCCCAGACCTTGATCTGCCTGCCCTGACTCCAGCCGAACGGGATGCCCGAATTGCGGTAAATACCCCTGATGGGTTGTCAGGCGCTACTCGCCCGGATCTGCATGTGCCAGGTCTTTCAACTGTGGACCGTGGTACCCATGTGTCAGGTGTTTTGCCGGGGGATGTTCGCCCGGACCTTAATCTCCCTGGGCTCACGCCGCTGGCCCGTGACCGGCAAGTGGCTGTGGGTACGCAACAACCGACCGTTGCGGTAGCGGATGCGACCGCCTCGCGCGACCCACTGGTTGTGGTTGCACCCGTTGCAGGGCCTGAGACATCGAGTGCCGGTAGTCGACCTGCTCTAGTGGTTGCGCAACCACTGACTGGACAACCGACGTCGTTCACCAGCCAGACCATCAATCGTGTACAAGGTCTGGCCAGCAGCAATGCCGTTTCACAACCGCACAAATACTTGATCGAAACCAACCCTGTACTCACCGACCTCAAGCAATTCATGAGTTCTGATTACCTGCTGGCCGGTCTTGGCTATAACCCTGACGAAAGTGCCAAGCGTTTGGGAGATGGGCTCTATGAACAGCGCCTGATCCAGCAAGCGATTGTTGAACGCACCGGCCAGCGTTTTATTGATGGTCAAACCTCTGATGAGGCGATGTTTCGCTATCTGATGGACAACGCCATCCGTAGCAAGCAAAGCTTGGATCTATCAGTAGGGGTGTCGCTGACCAATCAGCAAGTCGCCGCGCTGACCCACGATATCGTTTGGCTTGAAGAACACGTAGTCAACGGCGAAAAAGTATGGGTGCCGGTGGTCTACCTGGCCCAGGCCAATAACCGATTGGCACCCAACGGCGCCCTTATTGCCGGTAACGACGTCAGCCTTATTGCCGGCAAGGACCTGGAAAACGCCGGCACCTTGCGCGCCAGCAATAACCTGTCCGCGGCTGCCGGGAACGACCTGACTAACAGCGGCCTGATCGAAGCCGGCAACCGCTTGGATCTGCTGGCGGGCAATAACATCGTCAACAAGTCCGGCGGCATCATCACCGGGCGTGATGTGTCTCTGACGGCAATCAAGGGCGATGTGATCAATGAGCGTAGCGTGACCGGGGCGGGCTACGACATAGGCTTCTCAAAACATAACGACTACGTTGACAACGCCGCTCGTATTGAAGCCGCCAACGACCTTACTCTCAAGGCCGGACGAGATATCGCCAGCATCGGCGGTGTACTGCAAAGCGGGCGCGATACGACAATCAGCGCTGGGCAAGACGTCCATCTGATTTCCGCCGAAGAACACAACACCATGAATGGCGGTCAGCGCTATCGCAGTGAGGACATTACTCAATACGGTTCCAGCATTGAAACCGGACGCGACCTTAAGGTTGCGGCAGGCCGTGACCTTACCGCTATCGCCAGCCGGATTGATGCCAAGCGCGACATCACCATGAACTCAGGCGGCAATTTGTTCCTGGTTTCCGGTGCTGATGAGGAACACTCCTATCGCAAGACATCAAGCACCAAGCGTCAGGAAGATCATGTCAGCCAAGTCGCAACCACGCTGACGGCCGGTGGTGATGTCGTCCTTGGTGCTGGCAAGGACCTGGCGCTGATTGCCAGCCGTATCACAGCGGGCGACGAAGCCTACCTGGTGGCGGGGAATAACCTCAGTCTTCTCTCCGCAGAAGACAGTGATTACTCGCTATACGACATGAAGAAAAAGGGAAGTTTCGGGAGCAAACAAACCCAGCGAGATGAAGTGACCAAGGTCGTCAATGTCGGTAGCGAAATCAAAACCGGTGGCGACCTCACGATTCAGAGTCGGGGAGATCAGAAGTACCAGGTAGCCAAGTTGGACAGTGGCAACGACCTGAACATTGCCAGCGGTAGTGGCGTGACGTTCGAAGGGATGAAAGATCTTCATCAGGAGAGCCACGACAAGAGCAAAAGCAGCTTTGCCTGGAACTCAATGAGCGGCAAGGGCAACACCGACGAAACCCTCAGGCAGACCCAGTTGGCTGCCAAGGGTGAAATCATCATCAAGGCCGTCGATGGCCTACATATCGATGTCAAACAAGTCAACCAACAGACGGTCAGCCAGGCTATTGATGCGATGGTGAAGGCTGATCCGCAGATGGCTTGGCTGAAGGACGCAGAGAAACGTGGAGATGTTGATTGGAAACTGATCAAGGAAACGCACGACTCGTATAAGTACAGCAACTCCAGCCTCGGACAAGGGGCGATGCTGGCGATCATTATCATCGTTACTGTTCTGACGGCGGGTGGTGCGAGTGCGCTGGCAGCTTCAGCAGGCAGCGCCGTAGGCGCAGGCGCAGGCTCGACCATGGCCGCTGCCACAGCAGCGACCGCAGCAACGTCAACGAGCGCAGCAGTAGCCGCCACATCAGCAGGGCTGGGGAACATTATCGCGACGGGGGCTTTGACGTCGTTAGCTGGAACCGGCGTGGTCAGTACAATTAATAACAAGGGCAATTTGGGGCTCGCCCTCAAAGATACGTTCAGTAGCAGCAGTTTGAAGAACGCAGCCGTTGGCGGGCTGACCGCTGGCATGTTCGCCTATGCCGACACTACATGGTTCAAGAGCCCCAGTGGCGCCACTAACGGTGGATCGCAAGTCACCGCTGCAGGGCCGGTCCAAAATCCAGGCTATTCCAGCGATATGCTCGGTTGGAAAAGCGCTGAACAAACGCTACTGCGTAGCGGCACGCATGCGCTGATCAGCAGCGGAGTATCAACGGCTATCAATGGTGGCAGCTTCAGCTCAAATCTAGCGAATGCAGCACTTGGCGAAGCCGTTGATCTTGGAGCTGCGGCTGGCAACAAAGCAATTGGGGATTTAGCACACGGGCTAGGGGTAAACGCAGCGCTGGCAGAGAAGTTAGTGCTGCATGCTGCTCTGGGCGGGCTTATCTCCAAGGCTAGAGGTGAGGATTTTGCGAGCGGTGCGATTGCCGGCGGCATAGCAGAGGGGCTTACTCCAATTGCTAATGCTCTGCTGGCTGATTTCGTAAGTTCACGCTTTGATTCTGCTGATTTGAGCGATCAAGGAAGCCAGTACAAGATAGCGACGGGGCAGATCATCGGTCTGATCGCTGCCGGGATGGCAGGAGGTAATCCCGCGACAGGTAGTCTGATCGGAGGATCAGCCGAGAAATATAATGATCAGGGATGGCACGGTGATCCCACGAATCTGTTTGACGACAATGGTCTGCCTCCTCAGGACTCACCGACAGCGCTAGATAATCTGAAAGCTCAGGTATCACTGTTTATTCTTTTCGGGTTGATGCCGGGACTGCGTGGGCTAAGAGGGCTATTTGGTGGGAGCTCTGAAGGGTTGCTCACTGAAACAGCCATGTTGAGTGAGGCAGAAAACGGCCTTGGCGCTGCTACAACAGGTGCTGGTCGGGTTTCAGGTGGTGCTAAAGTCACTGGCGTAGGTGGTGACGCGGCTGAAACTGAGGCTTCGGCAAATGGCGGTGTAAAAGAGGCTGGAAGCTCTGCGACTAAGTTGAGTCAGGGAGAGCAGAAAGCGGTGGCTAGAATTGATAACATATTAAAAAACTTCAAAGATCATGATATCGAAGGTACATTGAAAGACATGGCTGGAGATCCAGTTCCTCGGAAGAATGGCAGTGGTTACTATGATCATTTGAACGAAATGCAGGAGCGGATAAGAGGGCTTACCAACCATGCAGAAACGCTTAAGAATGTAAGTAACCCAGAGGCACAAGCGGCCCGACAGGCAGCTTTGGATACTTTAAAACGTATTTCTGACTCTCTAAATGGTGCGGGTATATGAAAAAGACATTTCGTGAAATAGATGAGAGTAATGGGTTTAAGTGGGAAGTTGAGCCTGATCCTGATGAGTCTGCGCTTGAGTCATGGCACAGGTCGATTCTGGACACTCCGATAACTGAGCTCGAAATCGGCGACCTTTGCAGATCGGTCAGGCAAGATATGTATACGTCGGAATTATTGCCTGTCGTGGTTCGCGAGTTGGATAAGGAAGTGCTGGTAGGATTCCTGGATGACGCCGAGTTGCTAAAAGGAACCTCAAGATTACCGGAGGCAGTCTGGGCGAAGAATTTACTGCTGACGCAAAAAATGTTGAATGTTCTGCGGCGAGATAAAGAGCTTATTGCTGCGGAGCCTCGCGCTGTCGAATATGTCGAATATACTCAGGCGCTAGAGAGGAAACTGCTGGCAGCGCTTAACGGCAAATGACACAAAGGACCTACGCGGGGTGCTTCTTTCGCCACGGAGTTTGATCCTAAAACGGGCGATACGAGGCAATGGATGGAAAGCTATGACCATGCAGGAGAAGTAATCCGTGTCCAGCTGAAAAGCATTAATGGGCAGCCTGTTGATGCTCAGCACTACCCTCCGACTGGAGCAGAGCTAAAGAGTTGGGGGCAGCAATGAGCATGAAAGACATAGTGGCTGACAGACTTGGAAGAGTAGTTGTTGATGGATTTGATATTTTTAAAATATCAAAAGAGGCACTCGATATTTACCAAAATTCAAACCTTTCTCTCACAAAAGATTTAGACATTGCGTTGTTGTCACTAATGGCAATGGTCGAAGGGCCAGAGTTTGAGATGACAGAAAAAGAATTTTATGATTTTTTAACTGATATTCGACAGATGTAGTTTTCTATATGCCCAACTTAAGCGAAAAGGGGCAGAATTGAGTGGCACTTACTTAACCTTCTTCGAGTGTCCATTTTCCTGACCTCGGAAAAGGGGACAGATTTGAATGGCACTTACTTAACCTCCTTCGGGTGTCCATTTCTTCTGACACGTCCATTAAATTAATCTGTCCCGTTTCTCTTGGTCCCCTTTCTCTAGGATGCACCGGCAAGCGCAGATATCCAACTGACAGAACCGATCAAATGTGGGAGCGAGCAAGCCCGCTCCCACAGTTTTTATTGTGTTCAGGCGGGCGGGGCTGTGGGTTTCAGGCACTCGATGGAGCGATCCACCGTGGTCTTGGCCATCTCCAGCAAATGCCACACCGCCAGAATCTTCGCGCGCTGGGGGCTGGCCAGCAGGTCACCGCAATTGAGTGCAGTAGCTGAAGCACTGTCGAGCAAGCTGGCGGTGTAGAGCAGGGCGTCTTCGAAGCTCAGGTCTTCGATTTTAACGCCGTTGGAGGGCAGGTAATGGTCGATGGCGCGGTTGAAGGCGGCGCGGTCTTTGGCGGTGTTGCGGGGTGGGTCGGGGACGACTTTTTTCATGGTGTTGCTCCTGGATGATCAAGGAGCCGACACACTTCGCGACTAAACGTAGGGTGGCAGCTGTACGCAGGTTAGTCGACCGGTCAGGAGCATCCGGCGCGCCCGAAGGCGCCCTGCGCACAGCCACCATAAAGCTTTGATGGGACGATGCGTCTACTCCTAAATCCGGGCGACTAAACCCGATCACTGATAAGCAGTGACGGGCCGCAGACTAGCCATCGATTCGAGCAGGCACAAGGCGGCAAGGATTGTCTAGGAAACGTCCTGCAATTTAAAGAGACGTGCCCTGCTGGCCCTTTAAAAACCATGACCAAATGCCACTAGCCTCGCCACAGATCGTTCCCACGCGCAGCAAAGGAACGCAGCCTGGGACGCTCCGCGTCCCGCCCACAACATTCAAGTTTTGCGCAGGTGTGACGCGGAGCGTCACGGGCTGCATTCCCACGCGGGAGCGTGGGAACGATCTATCAAGTCCGGCCATTTTTGTAGGCGTTAATTCTCAGTGATGTAGGCAACTTCCCAAATATCACTCAGCCATTCCGACCTTGTGTCCGAGCCCTGTTCGCTTGCTTATATTCCGACGCCATCTTCATTGCATTCAGGGATACGAAGCATGGCGCAGGGCTATATCAACGACCGCCTCACGGACTACCTCAGTTTAAAAAACCAGTTGATGGGTCATGCCCCGGGCCGGCAGCGTGCCGATCATTTCGATGTGCTGAACCGGCACCTGCGTCATGGGCTGGTGAGGCCGGGGCAGTTGGTGATTATTCCCGATCCCTACAGCGTGACCTGCTCACTGGAAGAGGCCTGGCTTGTGCGCCATGCCGAGGCAATCAGTCGGGAGCTGGACGCGCGCGTTGCAACCCAAGTGGTCAACAACTATGACTTGCTGCAAAGCCTTCTGGGGTACGGCTCGTTGGGAGCGGGCAGCGCAACCTCGGCGTGGGCGCGGCATCTGGACGAAGTGGCGCAGACGCTGGAAGAGATTGAGCGGCTGCACCAGCGCCTGAAAACCGCAGGCTTGGAGCGTGAGGCTTTTTTGCGCCAGCGCCAGGCGTTGTTTGGGCTGCTGGACACCCAGTTGCAAGGCGCGGCGCGATTTGGCACGGGGTTGCGAGGTAATCAGGCGCTGAAAAAGATATTGGGGATTTCAACCAAAAGCTATCTGCACAAGGGTGAGATTGCCGGGTATGCGCAGCGGATGCGGAGCATTGCGCAGACCTCGAAGTGGTTGGGGATGGGCACCTATGTGGGCTTGGCACTGGACGTGGGCGTGGCCGGGTTGGAGATTAAGGAGGCGTGTGTGGAGGGGCGGGAGGCGCAGTGTCGGCGGGCGAAGTATGTGGAGACGGGGAAGCTGGGGGGTGGCGTGGTGGGGGCTTATGTGGGAGGGACGGTAGGCGCGAAGATCGGCCGACTCGGCTGTAAGGTGTTTTTGGGGGTAGTGGCTAAAGGAAACGGGGACCTGGCCTGCGCAGTGATTGGCGGCGCTGCGGTAGGGTATACAGGAGGCACCCTATTCGGCGCTGGCGGCGCCTTTCTAGGCGGGCAAATCGAAGAGATCGACGGTGATTTGATCTTCCAACCAGAAGGCGCTTAAGAATGGATTTTCAACTCATCCTGGCAATTTTCTTATGCGTAGGCGGGCTAATTTTCGCAGGGCTGACTTTATACGCTGAGTACACAAAGCTCGAAGCGCTGGAAAGCTACTTCAGTGAAAACAAGATGGTCTGCGACAACAAACGTTTTTGGGGTAGAAACAAGCATATCGACAGGTTTCATCGCATGCTCCTGATCACAGAACTGTTGGGCATGCCTAAATTTCACATCAAAAGAGGCGAGGTGACCGAGGCCGAACTGGCTTGCGTTCCCCTTTCCCTCAAGCGTTGGGCGTTGTGGCCGTATCATTTTGGGATGGTATTGGTCGCTGGCGCTGTTCTCTGGGCCTACTTGTATGGCTGGTAGCCTGCAGCCATCAGATCGTTCCCATGCGGGAGCGTGGGAACGATATCGCCAGAATCTTCGCCCACTCCTGGAGGGTTTGCAGTGGGCAATGTAGTTGGCGATTTCGGTGCGTTTCTGGGCGGAAAAATCGAAGAGATTGACGGTGATTTGATCTTTCAACCAGAGGGCGCATAAGCATGGATTTTCAACTCATCCTTGCAATCATTCTATCCATAGCGACATTCGTTTTTGGCGGACTTACTTTCTACGCCGAGTGCACAAAGCTCGAAGCCCTGGAAAGCTACTTCAGCGAAAACGAGGTGGTCTGCGCCAACAAACGGTTTTGGGGCAGAAACAAGCACATCGACAGGTTTCATCGCATGCTCGTGATCAGTGACCTGTTGGGCATGCCTAAATTTCACATCAAAAGAGGCGAGGTGACCGAGGCAGAGGTGGCGGCTGTCCCTCTGTCCCTCAAGCGTTGGGCGGTGTGGCCGTATCATTTTGGGATGGTATGGTTTGCTGGCTGTATCCTCTGGTCCATCTTGTATGGCTGGTAGCCTGCGGCCATCAGATCGTTCCCACGCTCTGCGTGGGAATGCATCCTGGGACGCTCTGCGTCCCGCCCACAACATTCAAGTTCTGCGCAGGTGTGACGCGGAGCGTCACGGGCTGCATTCCCACGCGGGAGCGTGGGAACGATCTGAATGACAGAGCCGACCAAATGTGGGAGCGGGCTTGCTCGCGAATGCGGTGGGTCAGTCAGCATCCATGTGTCTGGCCTACCGC
>NZ_CBFHAZ010000062.1:0-38221 GCF_965653655.1 Pseudomonas onubensis
GCGCAGTGTCAGTCAATAAATCCACTGACTGATACACCGCATTCGCGAGCAAGCCCGCTCCCACATTGGATCTCATGCATTTTTTAATCCTGCACAAAAAAGCCCCGCCTGCATCACTGCAGGCGGGGCTTTTCAGTAGCCGGGTAAGGCTGGGTTACATCATGCCGCCCATGCCACCCATGCCGCCCATGTCTGGCATACCGCCACCGCCTGCGCCTTCAGCCTTTGGCTTGTCGGCGATTGCAGCTTCGGTAGTCAGGATCAGGCTACCGATCGAGGCTGCTGCTTGCAGCGCGGAACGAGTCACCTTGGTAGGATCCAGGATGCCCATTTCGATCATGTCGCCGTATTCGCCAGTCGCAGCGTTGTAACCGTAGTTACCTTTGCCGTTCTTGACTTCGTTGACCACAACGCTTGGCTCGTCGCCGGAGTTGGCAGCGATCTGACGCAGCGGTGCTTCAACGGCGCGACGCAGAACAGCGATACCGACGTTCTGGTCAGCGTTGTCGCCGGTCAGGTCAGCCAGGGCTTCCAGAGCGCGGATCAGCGCAACGCCACCGCCAGGTACCACGCCTTCTTCAACGGCTGCGCGGGTCGCGTGCAGGGCGTCTTCAACGCGGGCTTTCTTCTCTTTCATTTCAACTTCGGAACCGGCGCCAACCTTGATCACTGCAACGCCGCCAGACAGCTTGGCCAGACGCTCTTGCAGTTTTTCACGGTCGTAGTCGGACGAGGTTTCGGCAACCTGGGCACGGATCTGAGTGATGCGAGCCTGGATGTCCTGCTCGACGCCAGCACCGTCAACGATGATGGTGTTTTCTTTGGAGATGGTCACGCGCTTGGCACTACCCAGGTTTTCCAGGGTGGCGCTTTCCAGGCTCAGGCCGATCTCTTCGGAGATAACGGTACCGCCAGTCAGAACAGCGATGTCCTGCAGCATGGCCTTGCGACGATCGCCGAAGCCTGGCGCCTTGACGGCGGCGACTTTAACGATGCCACGCATGTTGTTCACAACCAGAGTCGCCAGGGCTTCGCCTTCAACGTCTTCGGAAACGATCAGCAGTGGGCGGCCGGCTTTGGCAACGGCTTCCAGCACTGGCAGCATTTCGCGGATGTTCGAGATTTTTTTGTCGACCAGCAGGATCAGCGGGCTGTCCAGCTCGGCAACCATGGTCTCAGGCTTGTTGACGAAGTACGGGGACAGGTAGCCACGGTCGAACTGCATGCCTTCTACAACCGACAGTTCGTTTTCCAGGCCAGTGCCTTCTTCAACGGTGATCACGCCTTCTTTACCGACTTTTTCCATGGCTTCGGCAATGATGTCGCCGATGGAGTTGTCGGAGTTGGCGGAGATGGTGCCTACCTGAGCGATAGCCTTGGTGTCGGCGCATGGCTTGGACAGCTTTTTCAGCTCAGCAACGATGGCGATGGTCGCCTTGTCGATGCCGCGCTTGAGGTCCATCGGGTTCATGCCGGCAGCGACGGCCTTGTAGCCTTCGTTGACGATGGCCTGAGCCAGTACGGTAGCGGTGGTGGTGCCATCGCCTGCGTCATCGTTGGCACGGGAGGCAACGTCTTTGACCAGCTGCGCGCCCATGTTTTCGAAACGGTCTTCCAGTTCGATTTCTTTGGCTACCGAAACGCCGTCCTTGGTGATAGTCGGAGCGCCGAAGCTCTTCTCGATAACCACGTTACGGCCTTTAGGGCCCAGGGTCGCTTTTACTGCGTCAGCCAGGATGTTGATACCGGTGAGCATTTTCTTGCGGGCGGAATCGCCGAATTTAACTTCTTTAGCAGCCATGATCGATATTCCTTAAATACTTTGTAGTAACGGGAAAATGAGCGGGGAATCAGTCTTCCAGAACGGCGAGAATCTCGTTCTCAGCCATGACCAGCAGGTCTTCGCCGTCGACTTTCACAGTGTTGCTGCCGGAGTAAGGGCCGAAAACAACTTTGTCACCCACTTTTACGGCCAGCTCACGTACTTGACCGTTTTCCAGCGTCTTGCCCGGGCCTGCAGCGAGAATCACACCGTGGTTGGCTTTTTCAGCAGCCGAACCTGGCAGAACGATACCGCCAGCGGTTTTCTTTTCTTCTTCGCTGCGACGGATTACGACGCGGTCGTGCAGAGGACGAAGCTTGCTCATTGTCGATCTCTCCTAATTGTGTTTTTCATCGGCCGGTATCAATACCGGCAAGTTGTATTCCGGCGGTGCCGGTCGCGCCTCGCCAAGCAAGACGCGGAAGTCTGTCTGGTGTCGCCACCAGAAACCTTGCGGTGACCGTTACATAAGGGCGCATAAGCTTATTACAAGAGGCCGCGACGGAAATTTTTTACGAATGCCGGGCGGCAAAAGCAGCACGGCACCCAAAGGCGCCGTGCAGGTCATGCGCTTATTTGCTGTCGCGGTGTTCGAACTCGCCTTCGATCACATCGCCTTCACGCCCCAACGGCTGGCGTGGGGCCGGGCCACCACGGGGTTGCAGGTCATCGGCAAACGCACGCTGGCGGATCGCCGCTTCTTCGGCACGCTGGCGCATCTTGCCGGCCAGCAGCTTGCGGGTGAACGGCAGCAGCATGACCAGGCCGACCACATCGCTGATAAAGCCCGGCAGGATCAACAGGCCACCGGCCAAGGCCATCATCAGACCTTCAAGCATGGTCTGTGCAGGCAGTTCGCCGCGGTTCAGGCTTTCACGCGCTCGCAGCGCCGTGGCCAGGCCGGCGACGCGCAGCACCAGAACGCCGAGCATCGAGCCGAGAATGATCAACAGCAGCGCCGGGAAAAACCCGATGGCACTGCTGACTTGAACGAATACGAACAGCTCCAACACCGGGAACAGCAGAAAGAGCAATAAAAAAGGGCGCATCAAATGGTTCCTCAACGCAAGAATGCCTTGCCAGTCCACCTTAGATGACGTCGCCGTTTCGTGAATTCAAGCGCTGACGGCTTCTTTTTTCGGCCAGACCTCGGCGTGAGCCAATGAAACCAGGGCTTCGCGCACTTGTGTCGGCGTGTTGCAAGGCTCGGCAAACGGCAGCCAATACAAGGACTGGCCGATACGCATGTGCATGCCTTCGCTGTCGATACCGGCCAATTGCGCAGGCTCGGTGGTCGGCAGGCCGGTCAGCTCTACGTAGTGGGCGATGGCCTTGGTGTGGTCGCTGTTCATGTGCTCGATCATGCTGCGCTCGGCTTTGCCCGCAAACGGGTTCGCCAGGGTGAGCTGGTCGACCCAGTGAATCGCGCCAAAGCCGCCGATGTAGCGGTGACGTACCGGCTTGAGCACCCAAAAATCGAAATCGTGGGCTTTGTGGTAGTTGGCCGAGTCCGGGAAGTAGCGGTAATAGCGTTCGGCGGCGGCTTCAATCGCAGCCTCATCCTCAAGCTTTTCGGCTTCGGCCAGATAGGTCAGGCGCCCTACCGCTTGCACGTCATCGGCTTCGCGTTCACCCACCAGCAGCGAGCACTTGGGGTCTTTCTGCAGGTTATGGGTGTGCTGGGCGATACGGCTGATCAGGATAATCGGCTGGCCCTGCGCGTCGAGGCAGTACGGCACCACTGAGCCAAAGGGAAAACCCGGCATGGCTTTGGACAATGTGGAGAGCGCTCCACGGTATTCCTTGAGCAACAGCTCTCGGGCGTTCTTGGCAACCTGCGTGCTCACGGTATGACTCCTCGGGTGTTCAGCCGCCCACAGCCTATGGCGTCTATGGGAATGAATCTCAACACAAGGTAATCAATATCCGCGCAGGTTGCCAGAGTGCCCGATGCAGGATTTACCAGACCATATTACCAAGCCACGCCGAAGCCTGCGGTGTAGCGGGTCTTGTTCAAGCTGCTTTGCGATTCGCCATTAATGAGGTCGCGCTCGGCCTTGAGGTTGAGCGACGCCCACTCGGTAACTTTGTAGCGCAGGCCCATTTCCGCATCCAGGGAGTAATCGGACGGCCCGGCCAGCGGCTTGCCCAATTCACCGTTGGTGAAGAACTCCACGGTCTTGCCTACCAGATAGCGGTTGTAGCTCCACTTCATGGCCAGGGAATAGAAGTTGGTCTTGCGGTCGTCGGAATATTGGTAATCGGTGCGGTTGACCAGCGAACCGAGGGAGAACGCGCCCAGTTCGTCGTCCCAGAACTGGTAGCCAGGGCCTGTACCGACAGTGCGCTGGCGGGACAGGTCTTCAACCTTGTCACGCTTGTAGGTCAGGCGCCCCTGCCAGAACCAGTGCTCGGTGATGAAGCGGTCCAGGTCATATTCCAGCGCCCAGTTGTCGGTGGTGGTCACGTCATCCTGGAACTCGCGGTTGTATTCGCCCTGGGCGGTATGCCGCCATTGGCCGTGACGCGCGGTGGTCTTGAAGTCGATGTCATAGTCGTTGGTGTCTTTGTCGGCGCGTTTGTAGTCCAGCGCCAGGTCGACATTGCCCTTCCACACCAGGTCTTCGATCACAGGCTTGGGCTTGATGATCTGCTGGATGCTGGCCAAGTCCACGGTTTTCGGCGCTTCGCCGTTGGCCAGGGTGACCTTGCCATCCTCCGCCGCTTTCAGGGATTTGGCCTTTTCACCGGTGTAAGCGTCCTGCTTTACCAGCAGTTCCTGGTCGCTTTCCAGGGTCTTGACCTGTTTCCAGTCCACCGGGATGGCCCCTGCGTAGCTGGTCTGAATCAGCAATTTGCCACCGTCGAAGACTTTGATCTTGCCGGTCAGGCGGTCACCGTTCTTCAACCAGACGGTGTCGGCGAGCAGGGGCGTGGAGGCGCTGAAAACAGCGAGACAGAGCAGGGTTCTGGACAACATAAGCGAATTCGAGGCTCGAAATTGGCGAAAAAGGGGCGTTATCGTGTTAGATAGCTTGGACTGACTCAAGGATTTATATTGAGTTCAATTCTCAACGGAATGATTACAGACGTTTCTTACAAAAACACCTCTTTATAAAGACACGGCGATGCCCACACCCCACTCACCCGAAGACGCCCCCCAAAGCCCCGCAGAAATGCGCCGCACGGCCTTGTACCTTACATTGGCGCAAGTGCCCGAAGGCTGCGTGGTGAGTTACGGCGAGTTGGCGCACCTGGCCGGGCTGGGCCGCGCCGCTCGCTGGGTCGGGCGTACATTGAGCCAGCTTCCCGCGGACACCCGCCTGCCCTGGCACCGAGTGTTGGCTGCCGGTGGTCGGATAAGTCTGCCGGTGGGCAGTGCTTCAGGCGACGAACAACGTGCGCGTTTGCGCAGTGAAGGCGTCAGTATCATGAATAATCGCGTTGATATTCAGCGTCATGGCTGGCGCCCGGTAGAGCACAGCGGTTAGAGTGCGCGCTTTGTTTCCGCAAATCTGAGGCAGACTCCAGCCCATGCCCCGTAAAACCTGGCGCGCCGCGCTCGCCGCCTATGCCAGCCCTTCGACGTTAGTCCTGTTGTTGCTCGGCTTCGCCGCCGGCTTGCCTTACATGTTGGTGTTTTCGACGCTTTCTGTGTGGTTGCGCGAGGCCGGTGTGGCCCGCGAGACCATCGGTTATGCGAGCCTGATCGGCCTGGCCTACGCATTCAAATGGGTCTGGTCACCGCTGCTCGACCAATGGCGCCTGCCGCTGCTCGGTAAACTGGGACGACGTCGCTCCTGGCTGGTACTTGCCCAGACGCTGGTGATCCTCGGGTTGATCGGCATGGGCTTTTGCGACCCGCAAAAGCACTTGTCCTGGCTGATCGCCATTGCCGTCATCGTCGCCTTCGCCTCGGCCACCCAAGACATCGCAGTAGACGCCTATCGCCTGGAAATCGCCGACGACAGCCGCCAGGCTGCGCTGGCTGCCAGCTACATGTCCGGCTACCGCATCGCCGCCCTGCTGGCCACCGCCGGCGCGCTGTTCTTTGCCGAAGGTTTCGGCTCCACCGGCTTCAACTATAAGCACTCGGCCTGGACCGGCACTTACGTGCTGTTCGGCGTGCTGATGATCCCGGCGCTGCTGACCACCTTCTTCATGCGTGAACCCGATGTGCCACTGCGCACCCAATTGCAGGCTGGGCGCTACAGCTTTGCGCATCAGCTTGTCTCCGTATTTGTGTTGATCGTGCTGCTGGTGTCGGTCCCGGCGATGTTCACCCAGCTGTACAACACCGATTTCGCCAGCGTGCTGTTCCACGGCGTGAGCCTGTGGGAGCTGTTGATGGAAGACCGCGCGTTCCTGCGCGCCATCCTGTACATCATCCTCACCACCCTGTGCCTCTCGGCAATGGGCCGACGTGGCCTGGCGCCGGTGCTCACGCCGGTCAACGACTTTATCCTGCGTTACCGCTGGCAGGCGTTGCTGCTGCTCGGGCTGATTGCGACTTATCGCATGTCCGACACAGTAATGGGCGTGATGGCCAACGTGTTCTACATCGACCAAGGCTTTACCAAGGACCAGATCGCCGGGGTCAGCAAGATCTTCGGCCTGATCATGACCCTGCTCGGCGCCGGCATGGGCGGCCTGTTGATCGTGCGCTTCGGCATCCTGCCGATCCTGTTTATCGGCGGCATTGCCTCGGCGGCCACCAACCTGCTGTTCGTGATGCTCGCCGACATGGGCCCCGACCTGCAGATGCTGATCTTCACCATCTCCCTGGATAACTTCAGCTCGGGCCTGGCCACTTCGGCGTTTGTCGCCTACCTGTCAAGCCTGACCAACCTCAAGTTCTCTGCCACCCAATACGCGCTGCTCAGCTCGATCATGCTGTTGTTGCCGCGCCTGATTGGTGGCTACTCGGGCGTGATGGTGGAGAAGTTCGGCTATCACAACTTCTTCATCATCACCTGCCTGCTGGGTGTGCCGACGCTGTTTCTGATTGCGCTGCACTGGTTTCAGGAAAGCCGACGGGCACGCTTGAATCCTCCCACAGAAGACTGACACCCCTCGGTCAATGTAGGAGCTGGCTTGTTGTGGCGAGCAAGCTTGCTTGCGCTGGGGTGCGAAGCGCCCCCAAAAAGCCAGTGACTCCACAGCAAGCGCCCTCGCCACAACAAGCCAGCTCCCACACCCGCTCAACTCCAACACAAACACCGCCACGACCTCACGCCTGTACTCCAGCGACAACCGCCCGTACAATCCCAAGTCATTTCAAGTCCAAGCAACCGACAACGGCCTACCATGCGTACCAGTCAATATTTGCTCGCCACACAGAAAGAAACGCCTTCCGACGCGGTTGTGATCAGCCATCAGCTGATGCTGCGCGCCGGTATGATCCGCAAACTGGCCTCCGGCCTGTACACCTGGCTGCCCATGGGCTTGAAGGTGATGCGCAAGGTCGAAGCCATCGTTCGCGAAGAAATGAACGCCGCCGGCTCTCTGGAAGTGTTGATGCCGAGCACCCAACCGGCTGAGCTGTGGCAGGAATCCGGGCGCTGGGAAGAGTACGGCCCTGAGTTGCTGCGCTTCAAGGACCGTCATGGCCGCGACTTTTGCGCTGGCCCGACCCATGAAGAAGTGATCACCGACCTGATGCGCAACGAGCTGAGCAGCTATAAGCAGTTGCCGCTGAACCTGTATCAGATCCAGACCAAGTTCCGTGACGAAATCCGCCCACGCTTCGGCTTGATGCGCGGCCGCGAATTCATCATGAAGGACGCGTATTCGTTCCACGCAGACCAGGCGTCCTTGCAGGCCACTTATGACCGCATGCACACCGCCTACTGCAACGTGTTCACGCGCCTGGGCCTGAAATTCCGCCCGGTTGAAGCGGACAACGGCTCCATCGGCGGCGCCGGCTCCCACGAGTTCCACGTGCTGGCCGAGTCCGGCGAAGACGATATCGTGTTCAGCAACGGCTCCGACTACGCGGCGAATATCGAAAAAGCCGAAGCCGTGCCACGGGAAACGTCCCGCGCCGCACCGGCTGAAGAACTGCGCCTGGTGGACACGCCAGAGACCAAGACCATCGCGGCCCTGGTGGAAAAATTCAATCTGCCGATTGAAAAAACCATCAAGACCCTGATCGTGCGCGCCGAAGAAGAAGGCAAGCTGATCGCCCTGGTGATCCGTGGCGACCACGAACTCAACGAAATCAAGGCTGCCCAGCAGCCAGGCGTGGCCAGCCCGCTGGTCATGGCCACCGATGCCGAACTGCGCGACGCCATTGGCGCCGGTGCCGGTTCGCTCGGCCCGCTGAACCTGCCGCTGCCGATCATCATCGACCGTTCGGTCGAGCTGATGAGCGACTTCGGTATCGGCGCCAACATCGACGACAAGCACTACTTCGGCGTGAAC
Source organism: Pseudomonas onubensis (assembly GCF_965653655.1). Classification (NCBI taxonomy): domain Bacteria; kingdom Pseudomonadati; phylum Pseudomonadota; class Gammaproteobacteria; order Pseudomonadales; family Pseudomonadaceae; genus Pseudomonas; species Pseudomonas onubensis. The sequence goes on from NZ_CBFHAZ010000062.1 coordinate 8,246, forward strand.
TGGGAGCGTGATCTGCCGGTTCCGACCGTGGCCGACCTGCGTAACGTGGTGGCCGGTGACCCAAGCCCGGACGGCAAAGGTACCCTGGAAATCAAGCGCGGCATCGAAGTCGGGCACATCTTCCAGCTGGGCAACAAGTACAGCAAGGCGATGAAGTGCGAAGTGCTGGGCGAAAACGGCAAGCCGATCACCCTGGACATGGGCTGCTACGGCATTGGCGTATCGCGCGTGGTTGCGGCTGCCATCGAGCAGAACAACGACGAGAAAGGCATCATCTGGAGCGACGCCCTGGCACCGTTCCAAATTGCCCTGGTACCGCTGCGCTATGACAACGAGCAAGTACGCGAAGCCACCGACAAACTGTATGCCGAACTGACGGCTGCCGGTTTTGAAGTGCTGCTCGATGACCGGGACAAGAAAACGAGTCCTGGCATCAAGTTCGCCGACATGGAACTGATTGGCATCCCGCACCGTATCGTGGTCAGTGACCGCGGCCTGGCCGATGGCAATCTGGAATACAAGAGCCGGACCGAAGCCGAAGCCCAACCGTTGCCGGTGGCTGACGTGCTGTCTTTCCTTCAGGCGCGTATTCGTCGCTGAAAACCAGATCAAGAGAAGTCATGTTCAAGCGAAACACCAGAGCCCTGGGGGGCGCCGCCTTGTGCGGCGCCCTGCTGGTCAGCGGCTGCGCCAATCAAATGTCGCAACGCAGTGAGCACGAGGAGCGGGTCGAGCGAAAGTTGCTCGATCACAGCCTGCAAATCGATGTAGGCGAACCCAAAGTGCTGGAACTGCCGCAACGCCGGGTTCGCATTCACGAGCAGAAGACCTTTGAGGTCACCGAGTTCGAAGTCACCCGCCGTTACGATCGCTACACTCCCTACCAACCCTGGCGCAAACTCTATGAGATGCCCTTGGGTGCCGTTGCACTGGTAGCGGGTGCGGGCGCCAACGTGGTGAATGTCTTCGCCCTCGGCAACCTGCCCACCAGCATGACGCGCGACTGGTTGAGCTACGGCGTGGACGGCATCAACCCGTTCATGAACGTGCAATCCCACGGCCGTGCGCAACAGAACCTGGCCGGTATCGATGAAGTCCAGCGCGACAAGCGCACGGAGTATTCGAGCCTGCCCTGGAGCGAACGCCCGGTGCAGGTCACCGCCGGCAAGCAGACCCATGAGCTGACCACTGACCGCGACGGCGTACTGCGCCTTAACCTGTTGGACAGCCCGTTTGCCGAGCAGGACCTGAACCGCGTCAGCACCTTGAAGATCAGCGTTGAAGATGGCCAGGACGATGTGCATTCCGACTCGACCCTGGCGGTCAGCAACACCCTGCGCGGCAAGTTGCTCGAAGCCCATGGCCTGATCTACGACGACCTGGAAGATGACGAAGTGAGCCAATGGGTTCACCGGGTCAAACGCCTGTCGGAGCTGGGCCTGGAGGAAGAGGCCAGTGAGCTGGAACAAAGCCTGATCGAATTGACGCGCAATGATCCGGAGTTGCAGCAGGAGTTTCTGCAGGCACTGACCAAGGATGCGGGACGGCTTGTCGCAGATCCTGGCGCACGCTGAGATCCTGACAACGCTATAGATCTAAATGTGGGAGCGGGCTTGCTCGCGAAGGCGGTGTATCAGTGATGAATGTATCGACTGACACTGCGCATTCGCGAGCAAGCCCGCTCCCACATTTTTTCCGGTTTCTACCAGGAGAGCTCGAGCTGTTCATTGCCATTGCTCAAGTCCAGCAACCGCACGCCAATCCCCAACAACCGCACCGGCTTCCCGCCCCGGTTAAACGCCTGGGTCATCAGCTGTTGATAACTCTCCAGATCCCGCCCTGCCCCGGCCTGCTCCAGTGTTGTCTGGGTAAAGTCATGAAACTTCACCTTAACGAACGGCTTGCCCGCGCGATAACTGCTGTCGATACGCGCCATGCGCCCCGCCAGCGTCTCCATCAGCTCAGGCAGTTTCGCCAGGCAGCTTGAAAGATCCGGCAGGTCCACGTCGTAGGTATTTTCCACACTGATGGATTGTCGACGGCTGTCGTTCTGCACCACACGCTCATCAATCCCACGGGCGAGGCCCCAAAGCCGCTCGCCAAAACTGCCGAATTCACGCACCAGCGCCAGCTTGTTCCACTCGCGCAGTTGCAGGCAGTCTTCGATGCCCAGGCGCGCCAGCTTATCGGCGGTGACCTTGCCGACACCGTGCAGCTTTTTCACCGGCAACTGCGACACAAAGTCTTCGACCTGATCCGGGGTGATCACAAACAAGCCGTTGGGCTTTTTCCAGTCGCTGGCGATCTTGGCCAGAAACTTGTTCGGCGCCACGCCGGCCGACACGGTGATGTGCAACTGGTTAGAGACGCGCCGCCGTATGTCCTGGGCGATACGCGTGGCACTGCCGCCAAAATGCGGACTGTCGGACACATCCAAATAGGCTTCGTCCAGCGACAACGGCTCGATCAGGTCGGTGTAGTCGCGAAAGATCGTCTGGATTTCCTTCGAGGCTTCTTTATAGGCATCCATGCGCGGCTTGACGATGGTCAGGTCCGGGCACAGCTTCAAGGCGTGACGCGAGGACATGGCCGACCGCACGCCATAGGCCCGCGCCTCATAGTTGCAGGTGGCAATCACCCCGCGCCTGTCTGCCGAGCCGCCGACCGCCAGGGGCTTTTGCGCCAGACTCGGGTCGTCACGCATCTCGATGGCGGCGTAGAAGCAATCACAGTCGACGTGGATGATTTTGCGCTGCGTCATATAAACAGAGGGTGTAATTCAACGGGCGGCCAGTATCGCACTCACTCCTGTATATAGCACCAGTAGTTTGAATGTGCCGTTTGAGCGGTAGGAAATTTCCAAGGTGAATTTATTTTCTCAATCGAAATCCACCCGCCGATAGAGCTGAAACCCTCGGCCAGACTGGCCCCGAGGCCGTTTCATCCCCACCTCGGAGAGCTAACCGATTGAACCACAAGCGCTTTTCTTCAATTCACAGGTTGACACACCTGCGTTCCTCTGTAGAATGCCGACACACAGACGCGGGATGGAGCAGTCTGGTAGCTCGTCGGGCTCATAACCCGAAGGTCGTCGGTTCAAATCCGGCTCCCGCAACCAAACATCAAAAAAGGCTACTCGAAAGAGTGGCCTTTTTTGTGCGTGCTTGTTTTAGCCCTGTACGAAAATTGTAAGACAGAAAAAGCCTTGCCCACCGTGCACTTACCGCACAAGCTAGGCGCAGACCGACTAATTTCCACTTATTTGACCCATCAGCCTATTAACGGTTGACACCTCGCCGCTGGGCTGTAGAATGCCGCCCACAGACGCGGGATGGAGCAGTCTGGTAGCTCGTCGGGCTCATAACCCGAAGGTCGTCGGTTCAAATCCGGCTCCCGCAACCAAACATCAAAAAAGGCTACTCGAAAGAGTGGCCTTTTTTGTATCCGGTGAAAAAGCTCTTCTGAAACAATGGCATGGCATCTTTCATGAAACCGTATTCGGTTTGCAGAGTCCATGTCATTGCAAGCTATGCTCAGTACTCACGCACGACCCTCTACGACCAATGGCCGCTGTCGCCGCACCCGGCGATAAGCGTTAATATTTGTAATTATTTTGTCCATAGGGATTGGTAACTTGGCTGGATACCTCCATCCTGTCGCGCACAATCCACGAGGTGATTGATGCGCGCCAACTCGTCTGAACCACAAGACACCGTCACAGCGGAACAACCGATCACTCCCACCCGTTTGCGTTGGCTGGATCTGTTGAGCAAATACCGTCAACCCATTGGGCTGGCCGTCACCCTGTTGCTGTTCGCTATCGCCCTGATTGCCTGCCGACACCTGCTGCTGGAACTGGACCTTTACGCGCTCCACGACTCGATCCTGGACGTGCCCAAGCCGGCCTTGCTCGGCGCATTTGCCGCTGCGGTCGCAGGTTTCATCATTCTATTGGGCTATGAATTCTCCGGCGCGCGTTATGCCGGCGTGAAGCTGCCCGCCAAGACCCTGGCCATGGGCGGCTTCACCGCCTTTGCCATCGGCAATGCCATTGGCCTGTCGATGCTCTCGGGTGGCTCGGTGCGCTACCGTTTATATGCACGCCACGGCATCGGCGCCTCGGAAGTGGCGCACATGACCGTGTTTGCCAGCTTGGCCCTGGGCACCGCCCTGCCGCCGCTGGCGGCATTGGCCACCTTGAGCAACTTGCCGGCGGCCTCGACCTACTTGCACTTGTCCCAAGGGCTGCTCGGTGGGATTGCCGGCGCGGTGCTGCTGCTGTCGGTTGCGCTGTGCATCGGCATTTATCGCCGCCGCCTGCCGGAACAACCGTACCCGGACAATCTGCTGGTCAAGGCCGGGCGGCGCACGCTGCGCTTGCCCGGCCGCCGCCTGACCTTCCTGCAACTGATCATTACCGCACTGGATGTGGCCGCTGCCGCCACCGTCCTTTATATGCTGCTGCCGGAAGCGCCGCCGTTCGGCCCGTTCCTGCTGGTGTACCTGCTGGCCCTGGCTGCCGGTGTACTCAGCCATGTACCGGGCGGCGTGGGCGTGTTCGAAGCGATTCTGCTGGCCGCGTTTGCCGACAAACTCGGCGCCGCGCCATTGGCCGCCGCCCTGCTGTTGTACCGGATGATCTACGTGGTGCTGCCGCTGCTGATCGCCTGTATCTTTCTGCTGGTCAACGAGGCCCAGCGCCTGTTCCAGACCCAGCAAAGCCTGCGGGTTGCCTCAGGCCTGGCGGCGCCGGTGCTGGCCGTACTGGTTTTTTTGTCCGGCGTGGTCCTGCTGTTTTCCGGCGCCACGCCGGAAATCGATTCACGCCTGGAAAACATCGGGTTCCTGATTCCCCACCGCCTGATTGATGCCTCGCACTTCGGTGCCAGCCTGATCGGCGTGTTGTGCCTGCTGCTCGCCCAAGGCCTGCGTCGACGTTTGTCGGCGGCCTGGATGCTGACCATGGTGCTGCTGCTGACCGGCGCCCTGCTCTCGCTGCTAAAAGGCTTCGACTGGGAAGAAGCCAGCCTGATGATCATGACGGCGGTGCTGCTGGCGATCTTCCGTCGCTCGTTTTACCGCGCCAGCCGCCTGACTGAACTGCCGTTCTCGCCGCTGTACCTGGTGGCCAGCGTCTGCGTGCTGGGCGCCTCGATCTGGCTGCTGCTGTTTGCCTATCAAGACGTGCCGTACAGCCATCAGCTGTGGTGGCAGTTCACCCTGGACGCCAACGCCCCGCGCGGCCTGCGCTCGTTGCTGGGTGCGGCGGTGCTGCTGGTGATCGTGTCACTGACCTGGCTGTTGCGCACCGCCCGCCCGGTCATTCACTTGCCGACACCGGATGAGCTGGAGCGTGCCACCAAGATCCTGATGGCCTCCTCGCAACCCGACGGCGGCCTGGCGCTGACCGGCGACAAGGCGTTGCTGTTCCACCCCAACGATGAAGCCTTCCTGATGTACGCCCGTCGCGGGCGCAGCCTGGTGGCCCTGTACGACCCGATCGGCCCGACTCAGCCCCGCGCGGAGATGATCTGGCAGTTCCGCGACCTGTGCGATATCCATCACGCGCGCCCAGTCTTCTATCAAGTACGCGCCGAGAACCTGCCGTACTACATGGACATTGGCCTCACCGCGATCAAGCTGGGCGAAGAAGCCCGCGTCGACCTCAAACGCTTTGACCTGGAAGCCAAGGGCAAAGAGATGAAGGACCTGCGCTACACCTGGAACCGTGGCACCCGGGACGGCCTGTCCCTGGAGATCTGCGACCCGGGCCAGGCGCCGATGGATGAGCTTAAAGTCATCTCCGATGCCTGGCTGACCGGCAAGAACGTGCGGGAAAAGGGCTTCTCGCTCGGACGTTTCAGCGACGACTACCTCAAGCACTTTCGCATCGCGATCATTCGCTTCGAAGGGCGCCCGGTAGCCTTCGCCAACCTGCTCGAGACCTACAACCATGACCTGGCCAGTCTCGACCTGATGCGTGCGCACCCGGACGCGCCGAAGCTGACCATGGAGTTCATGATGGTTGGCCTGATTCAACATTATAAGAACCATGATTACGCCCGCTTCAGCCTCGGCATGGTGCCGTTGTCGGGCCTGCAACCGCGCCGTGGTGCGCCGCTGACCCAACGCCTGGGCTCGATGGTGTTCCGCCGTGGCGAGCAGTTGTATAACTTCCAAGGTTTGCGCCGCTTCAAAGACAAGTTCCAGCCTGACTGGGAACCCCGTTATATGGCCGTGCCCGCAGGACTTGATCCGCTGGTGGCACTGGCCGATACCGCCGCCCTGATTGCGGGCGGCTTGACTGGATTGGTGAAACGCTGATGATTCGACGCTCCTGGCGGTATGTATTGGCCTTAGTAGTGCTACTCGCGCTGATCGCGGCGGGTGGCTTTTGGTACTGGAACCGCCCTGCCCCGCAACCGACCCTGGAACAACTGCCCCAGGCCGACGGTTCGGTGATGACCCGTGTGACCCCTAATGGCTCGGCCAAGGCCCGCGTGGCCGTGGCTGTAATGGCCGACGAAACCTTGAGCGACAGCCAGCTGATTGCCCTGAGCCAGGGCGGCTCTGCGCAGATCGTGCAAGTGATCCTGCCAAAAGATGACTGCAAGCTGCAGGAACAAGCCCTGCAAAGCGCCCTGGCCCAACTTAAAGGCCCGGCGACGCTGGTCAGCGGCATCGGCCCTGGCGCCGCGCTCGCCTGGCGCTGGCTGGCCACACAGAACGACGACAAGGCCAACGCCATCTCCGTCGGCTTCGCCCTGGTGCAGGAAGGTTGCAAGGACCCACTGCCAAAGACCTCCGCCCATGGCAACTGGCTGGTGGCGTGGAACGATAACCCTGACGATGAAAGCGCCAGTTTCGTACGCGATACACCGCGCGCGACTACCAGCATCAGCGACTACGACATTCACTACCCGCAAGTGCTGAACAACGAACTGCGCAAGCAATTGGTCGGTTCGGATAACGGCGGCCTGGCGATTCCCGTGGTCGAAGTACCGGCTGGCCAAGCCAAGGACACCGTCACCCTGTTCCTCTCCGGTGACGGCGGCTGGCGTGACCTGGACCGCGATGTGGCCGGTGAAATGGCCAAGATCGGCTACCCGGTGGTCGGCATCGACACCCTGCGCTACTACTGGCAGCACAAGACCCCGGAACAAAGCGCCAAAGACCTCACTGAGCTGATGCAGCACTACCGCCAGAAGTGGGGCACCAAGCGCTTTGTACTGACCGGCTATTCGTTCGGTGCCGACGTGCTGCCAGCGATCTACAACCGCATGCCGGAAAGCGAACAGCAGCGTGTCGACGCGATTATCCTGCTCGCATTCGCACGCACCGGCAGCTTTGAAATCGAAGTGGAAGGCTGGCTGGGCAATGCCGGCAAAGAAGCCGCCACCGGCCCGGAAATGGCCAAGCTGCCGGCGGACAAAGTGGTGTGCATCTACGGCGCTGAAGAGGTCAACGAGAGCGGCTGCACCGACACCACGGCTGTGGGCGAGGCGGTGAAGCTGCCAGGCGGGCATCACTTTGATGAAAACTACCCGGCGCTGGCTCAGCGCTTGGTGGATATCATTGTGAAACACCAGGCTAAAGATAAAGCTGAGTAATCCTGGGCATACGCAGAACCCAATGTGTGCGGGCTTGTTGTGGCGAGCAAGCTTGCTTGCGCTGGGGTGCGAAGCGCCCCCAAAATTTTGGGAGTGCTACGCACTCCAGCGGGAGCAAGCTCCCTCGCCCCAACAAGCCAGCTCCCACAGTTGTTTTGTGGTGTGGCTCAGATTCAGCGCGGTTCGATATGCGCAATCATCAACTGCACAGTCTCATTGCCACGAAACTCGTTCACATCCAGCTTGTAGGCCAACTCCACCCAACGCACTGTCGGGTTCGGCCACACCTCACGGTCCACACCAAACGCAATGCCATCGAGCTTCACTGACCCGCATTCGCTCTTGAGCACCACTTTAAGGTGCCGCTCGCCAACCACACGCTGTTCCACCAACTGAAACACCCCGTGAAACAACGGCTCGGGAAAGTGCTGGCCCCACGGCCCGGCATGTCGCAGGGCACGTGCCAGTTCCAGGTGAAACTCTTCCACCGCCAACGTGCCGTCGGTCAGCAAGCGACCAGTGAGGTCTGCCTCACGCAGTTGCCGGCGCACTTCGGCATCAAAGGCTTCTGCAAACAGTGGGAAGTTTTCCTCGCGCAAGGTCAGGCCGGCCGCCATGGCGTGGCCGCCGTACTTGGCGATGAGGTTGGGATGCTGGCTGGCGACCACCGCCAGGGCATCACGGATATGAAAACCCTGCACAGAGCGCCCTGAGCCCTTGAGCAGGCCATCACCGGCATCGGCGAAGGCGATGGTCGGGCGGAAATACCGCTCTTTCATACGCGAGGCCAGAATACCGATCACACCCTGGTGCCATTCCGGGTCGAACAGGCACAAGCCGTAGGGCATAGACTCCACCGGCAAGTCCTTGAGCTGGGCCAGGGCCTCGCGCTGCATGCCTTGTTCGATGGATTTGCGGTCCTGGTTCATGCCGTCCAGTTGCGCGGCCATTTCCCGTGCCGCCGCCACGTCGCTGGTGAGCAGGCATTCGATACCCAGGCTCATATCATCCAGGCGCCCCGCCGCATTGAGGCGTGGCCCGAGGATAAAACCAAGGTCGGTGGAGGTGATACGCGCCGCATCGCGCTTGGCCACTTCGAGAATCGCCTTGATCCCCGGCCGCGCACGCCCGGCACGAATACGCTCCAGGCCTTGGTGCACCAGGATACGGTTGTTGGCATCCAGCGGCACCACGTCAGCGACGCTGCCCAAGGCGACTAGATCGAGCAGCTCGCCGATGTTCGGCTGGGGCTTGTTGTCGTACCAGCCCAGGCTGCGCAACCGCGCGCGCAGGGCCATCAGCACGTAGAAGATCACACCGACGCCGGCCAACGCCTTGCTCGGAAACTCGCAGCCAGGCTGGTTCGGGTTGACGATGGCATCCGCCGCCGGCAATTCATCGCCCGGCAAGTGGTGGTCGGTGACCAATACCTGCAACCCGGCGGCTTTCGCCGCCGCCACGCCTTCAACGCTGGAGATGCCGTTATCCACGGTGATCAGCAGCTGCGGCTCGCGTTGCAGCGCCACAGCGACGATTTCCGGGGTAAGCCCGTAGCCGTATTCGAAACGGTTGGGCACCAGGTAATCGACATGCGCCGCGCCGAGCAAACGCAGGCCCAACGTGCCCACGGTACTGGCCGTGGCGCCATCGGCGTCGAAGTCACCGACGATAAGAATACGCTGGCGCTGCTCCAGGGCCGTCACCAGCAGGTCTACCGCCGCGTCGATGCCCTTGAGTTGCTGGTAGGGAATCAACCGCGCCAGGCTCTTGTCCAGTTCAGCCTCCGACTGCACCCCGCGCGCGGCGTAGAGACGGGTCAACAGCGGTGGCAATTCACCGAGAAACGGCAGGACGGCGGGCAACGGGCGGGGATCGATACGCATGGGACGAAGGGGAATTCTCTGTAGTGGATATTAGTAATGAGCGGCAAGCTTCAAGCTTGCAGCTAAAAGCTTGCCGCTTGAAGCTGCACCTCTTCAACCGCGTTCGCCAACCAGCCACTGCAGTTGCACTTCATGCTGGCCACGGTCGTCAGTCACGAAAATAGTGCCTTCGCTGATCATCACGTCCCACTTGATCACGCGCGGCATGTCCTTGGCCAGGGTCTCGAGGACTTCCTGCGGCACGGCGGCGATGTGGACGTTCTTGAGGTTCTTGGCCACCGGCACCACTTTGCCTTCCCATACGCGCAGGCTGCCATAGGCCAGCAGGCTGGTGCGCTCGGTGCGGCGTGAGCACCAGGTCAAGCGGTCGGCGTCGGGCTGGCCGACTTCAATCCAGTGCAGCACCCGATCATCCAGGCTTTTTTCCCACAGGGCTGGCTCGTCTACATCTGACAGGCCACGCCCAAACGCCAACTGCTCGTTGTACCAAAGGGCGTAGGCCAGCAGCCGCACAGTCATGCGTTCTTCGGTTTCCGAAGGGTGGCGGGCGATGGTCTGCTTGACGCTCTCGTACACCGAGCGATCGAGGTCGGTGAGGTTCAGTTCAAATTTGTAGGTCGTGGACGGCTGGGCCATGAACGGGCTTCTAAAGACAGGGAAAGGCGGCCAGTCTAACCGATGGGGCAGCCATTGAACGAATACTGCGCTGCATCATGCTTATCCCTGGGCCGCTCGCCTATGTTAAAAGGCATCACACCACCGCCCCTGCTCGCTAAGGATCCTCATGTCGTTTAATGCCAAACCGCTCGCCGGCCTGAAAGTCATCGAACTGGGCACCCTGATCGCCGGACCGTTTGCCTCACGTATCTGCGCCGAATTCGGTGCGGAGGTGATCAAGGTCGAATCCCCGGATGGCGGCGACCCGCTACGCAAGTGGCGCAAGCTGTATGAAGGCACGTCGTTGTGGTGGTTTGTGCAGGCGCGCAATAAAAAGTCGCTGACCCTGAACCTCAAACAACCGGACGGCCTGGCGATTCTTAAGCAACTGCTGGCGGACGCCGACATCCTGATCGAAAACTTCCGCCCCGGCGTGCTGGAAAAACTCGGCTTGAGCTGGGAAACCCTGCACGCGCTGAACCCCAAGCTGGTGATGGTGCGTCTCTCCGGTTTTGGCCAGACCGGGCCGATGAAAGACCAGCCGGGCTTTGGCGCGGTGGGCGAGTCCATGGGCGGTTTGCGCTATATCACCGGCTTCGAAGACCGCCCGCCGGTGCGCACCGGGATTTCCATCGGCGACTCCATCGCGGCCCTGTGGGCGGTGATCGGCGCGCTGATGGCGTTGCGTCACCGTGAGGTCAACGGCGGGCTCGGCCAAGTGGTGGATGTGGCGCTGTACGAAGCCATCTTCGCGATGATGGAAAGCATGATCCCGGAGTTCGACGTGTTCGGGTTTATCCGCGAGCGCACCGGCAACATCATGCCCGGCATTACGCCGTCTTCGATTCATACCAGTGCCGACGGCAAGCATGTGCAGATCGGCGCCAATGGCGATGCCATCTTCAAGCGCTTCATGGGCGCCATCGGTCGCGACGACCTCGCCAATGACCCGCTCCTGGCCAGCAATGACGGGCGTGACAGCCGCCGTGACGAGCTTTACGGGGTGATAGATCGGTGGGTCAACTCGCTGCCGCTGGAGCAAGTGATCGAGCAGTTGAACAAGGCCGAAGTGCCTGCCAGCCGTATCTACAGCGCCGAAGACATGCTCGGCGACCCGCAGTTTCTGGCCCGGGAAATGTTCCTCAAGGCGCAGCTGCCAGGTGGCAAGGACTTCAAGATGCCCGGCATCGTGCCCAAGCTCTCCGAGACGCCAGGCAGTTGTGAATGGGTTGGGCCGCAATTGGGTGAGCACAACAGCACAGTGCTCAGCGAGCTGGGTTACGACGCCGCCGCCATCACCCGTTTGCGTGAGGATGGCGCAATCTGATGGTTCGCCCGTACATCCGCTGGCTGCTTGTATGCACGTTGCTCGGCAGTTGGTCGCTGCCGGCGCGGGCCGAGGACACGCTGACCTGGCTGCTGCGCGACCTGCCGCCAATGACCATCTTCGGAGGTCCGCAAAAAAACCAGGGAGCACTCGACCAGCTGCTGCCGCTGCTCAGGGAGCGCCTGCCGGGCTATCGGCATCAAGTGATGCACGTCAATCGCGCGCGCGGCATTCAAATGCTGCGTGCTCAATCTCTGACCTGTGATCCCTCGCTGCTGTGGACGCCGGAGCGCGCCCAATACGTGGTGTTTTCCGCCCAGGCATTCGTGACGGTCAGCAATGGGGTGACGATCCAGCGCAGCCAACAGGCGGCCATGGCGCCCTATATCGTCGAGGGTCAGTTTGACCTGCAAGCCTTTCTCAAAGCCCATAAGGCGCGCATCGGCGCCACGGCCGAACGCAGCTACGGCCCCGCCGTCGATGAACAGCTAAAGCACGCCGACCCGCACACCGTGGCCCTGCATTATGGCAATGACGCCCTGGGCAGCCTGTTGCAGATGCAGCGCCTGGGGCGGCTGGAGGCCGTGCTGGGCTACGCGCCGGAAATCCGCTATCACGCCCAGCAACAGGGGATTGCGGCCCAGGACCTGCTGTTCTTGCCCATCAAGGGTTCAGCGCCTTACCAGCGCACGCATATCGGCTGCTCCAACACGCCGCAAGGTCGCCAGGCCATACAGCGAATCGATCAGGCGCTGAGCGAGATCCCACAGGAGCAGGTGCAACAGTCCTATGCCTCATGGTTAGACCCGGCAATGCGTGAACAGTATTTGTTGGATAACTCGAGCTTTTTCCTGGACTCACCCGAGCCTTGAGCCTCTACGGAGACAAATCCCAGGCAAAAAGAAACCCCGAAGAGTGGGGAGACACTTCGGGGTTAAACGTGGCCTACAAAGACCAGTACAACAAGCCACAAACACCGGAGCACAATGTTTGCTCTTGCTGTTAAAAAATCTGACCGGGCATGCCGTAGGAAGTTTCGCCAATTAAACAATTCTTCATGCGATCGCGCTGCCGCGGGTCTGTGCGGCGTTGCGCAAGGCAGCAATAACCGAGGGTTCCAGGCGCCCTTCAGCGATTTTCAGGTCGCGCAGCAGGCAATCGACCACATCCACAAGAACACGCTTATCGGTCAATTGCGCGCGATCGACTTCCCGCTCGACGACAATAGCGCCAGCCGGACTCTTCACGGTCACCAGGCACTCGCCCTGCACACCCGAGGTGGTCAACGTAACCTGATAAGGGCTCAGTGCTTCTTCGAGCAATAGGCTGATACTTTCCATCTCGATCACCACTCAATCATTCGAAAAGGTTCGAAAAACACAAATGTCACTAAGGTGCTGACATTCAAGTGACCCGTGCCCGCAGCAGAAAGTTCGACCTTTTGTGTGGTCGCCTGCCCGAGTCTACCGAGCATGCACGGCGAAGATGACAGAGAGAAAACAGCCACCAACAGGCTAGAATCCCTGGATTATCCTGGGAGCCTGCCTTGAAAGCCGCGTCTGAAGCACCACTGCGCATCGTCCTCGCCGACGACCACCCGATTTTTCTGATTGGCTTGCGCGCCGTGCTGGAGCGTGACGAGCGGGTGCGCATCGTCGCCGAGGCCAATTCACCCCAAGCCCTGATTGAACAGCTGCAAACCTGTGACTGTGATGTGTTGGTAACCGACTTCATGATGCCCGCCGAGCCCCAGGCCGACGGGCTGCGCCTGATAGAACAACTGCGCCGGCACCATCCCGAGCTGCCGATTGTGGTGGTGACCATGCTCAATAACGCCGGCTTGTTTCACTCCATCCTGGAACTGGGCGTCATGGGCCTGCTGAGCAAGGCCAGCCTGGCCGATGAGCTGCCGCAAGCGATTGACCACGTGCGCCAACGGCGCCCTTATGTGGCCCACGCCATTCGCCAGGCACTGAGCCTGGCCGGGGAAGTCGGCGCCGACCGCCTGCAATCCCAGCAACAGCTGTCACCTCGGGAGCTGGAGGTGATCCGCTTGTTGGCCGCGGGGTGGACGGTGGGCGAGATCGCTGCGCAACTGCATCGCAGCAAGCAGACGGTCAGCGCTCAAAAGGTCAGTGCCATGCGCAAGCTGGGCCTGGGCAACGACGCCGCGCTGTTTATCTATGTACAGGAACACGGGCTGGCATAGCCTGAAACGCGATCCATTGCTTGAGCGCCTCGACCTCCATCGGCCGCGCAATAAAACAGCCTTGCAGCCAGGCCGCGCCCAGTTCTCCTACGGCGTGATAATCGGCGGCGCTTTCCACCCCGGTCACCACCACGCCAATGCCCAGGTGCGCGGCCATGCTCATGGCCCCCGCCACCACGGCGGCCTTGCGGTCATCCTCGGCCATGCCACTGGCAAACGCCGGGGGGATTTTCAGCTCGGTGAAGGGCAACTCCAGCAGGCTTTGCAGGCTGGTACCACCGACGCCGAAATCGCCAATGGACAACTTGCACCCCATCATCCGCAGGCGCAGCAGCCCGGTAAGGTGGGCACTGTCGGTTTTCAACCGTGAGGTCTCCACCAGCTCCAGGGTCAGCCCATGGGCCGGCACGCCATGCAGTTGCAGCACGTTTTGGAGTACTTGGGGAAAGTGCGGTCGCTCCAGCATCCGCCCGGGAATATTCACCGCCACCGGCAGCAGTTGGCCGGTCTGGCCCATGATCTGGCCAGCCAGGCCGAGCGCCTGCTCCAGTACATGCCAGGTAAAGGCCTCTTCCATGCCGGCAAACTCCAGCACCGGCAAAAAATCGTCAGGCAACAGCAGCTCATTGTCATTCGATTGCCAACGGGCCAGGGCCTCGACCCGTTGCAACACGCCCGCCTGGCTGACGATCGGCTGATACCAGACCCTGCCACAGCGCGCGATGCTGGCCTGGCTGGTGTCCGCCGAGGGTGGCAATGGCTCGCGCTCGCTCAGGCCCAGCAGATGCCGCACCCGCGCCCATGAGGTCACCGGCGGCCCCGCGCGCAAGCGCGCCTGGCAGTCCGTCAACATTTGCCCGATCAGCTTGGCCGACGCCGGCTTGGGCAAGCACGCCAGCACATTCAACCCCTGTTGCCGCGCCATATTGGCCACGCCTTCGAGCACGTCCGGTTCGGCATTGCTGAGCAGGATCAGCACCTGGGCCAGGTTGCGCTCGGCCAGTTCGCGGATCAACTCCAGAGCATCGCTCTGCTCCAGGTAGAGGTCACAGATGGCTATGTCGACCGGGCCGGCACTGTCTAAGGACTGGCGCGCGGCTTCAACCGTTTCGGCGGTGAGCACGTTGAACACGCCGTTGGCATTGAGCATCTGGTGCAATGCCATCAGTTGAAACGGATTGTCTTCAAGGATCAGCACTTTGAGGGAACGCATGGGCAACTCTGTCGGCAGCGGGCAACGACCGGCACAGTAACCAAAAGCTGCCGGGCGCCCCATAGGACGTGTCTTATTCGTGGGCGTCCAGATAGGGTTGCAGGTCGCGACGAAAGGCCATCAACGCTTGGGACAACCTTGACCACGGCGCCTCAAGTTCGCTGCCGCGCGCCTCACGTGCGCAGCTTTCCAGGGCCATGCACGCCTTGGCCAGCGGCAGCGCATCCACCAGCGAGCAAATACCCTTGAGCCGATGCAACGCAGCATTCAGGCGCGCCATGTCCTGCTCGGCCAAGGCCTGCGCCAGCACTTCATGCTCGCGGTCCAGGCTCCTGGCCAACTCTTGCAACATGCTGTGCAGCACCGGCCCTTCAGCCTGGGTCATGGTGCGCAGGGTCTGGATATCAAAAGAGCGTGGCGCCGCCCGTTCCGCCAGCACCTGAGCCCAGCGCTGCAACGTGATCGGCTTGACCAGCAGCTCATCCATGCCGACGTCCTGGCCACGCCGCTGTTCATCCTCCATGGCATTCGCGGTGCAGCCGATCAGTGTGCAACGCGGTAACTGCTCACTGGCTTCAATCCGTCGGATCGCCTGGCTCAGCTCATAGCCGGACATGCCCGGCATCTGGCAATCGGTGACCAGCACGTCAAAGCGTTGCTGCGACCACGCCTGCAACGCGCCTTGCGCTGAATCGACGGCGACCACGTGATGGCCGAGGAACTCCAACTGCTGCACCAGCACCAGACGGTTGGCCGCCAGGTCATCGACCACCAGCACCGACAGGCTGCCAGCGGCAGGCGGCAATTCAACACCCACAGGTGGCGGTACATCGTCAGTGCTGATCCGCGCCAGGTGCAGGTCGATGCACACTACCGTCCCTGCGCCCACGACACTGTTGAGGTGAATGCTACCGCCCATCAACTCCACCAACTGTTGGCAGATACTCAAACCCAAGCCAGTGCCGCCATGCTCGGCTGCGGTCGAGGCGCTCATCTGCACAAACGGCTTGAACATCCTCGCTTGCTGATCCGCCCCAATCCCCGGACCGCTGTCTTCCACGCACAGATGCAGGTATTCAGCGCCAGCCTCATCGCGCCGGCAATCGACACTGATACGCACCCCGCCGTGCTGAGTAAACTTGAGCGCATTGCCCAAAAGGTTGTGCATCACTTGGCGCAAGCGCAGCGGGTCGAACCAGTAATAACCCTGGGCTGCCGGGTCAAACGCCAGGGTCAGGTGCAGGCCTTTTTTTTGCGCCGTGGCCTCGAACAAGCGCTGGATGCCTTCGAAAAAAACCTTCAGCTCAGTCGATTGCGGTGCCAGTTGCATATGGCCCGACTCAATCTTGGCCAGGTCCAGGCTGTCGCCCATCAACGCAATCAGTTCACGGGCCGAGCGATGGGCTACCTGCAAGGCATCGGACACCGGCTGGCCGGCTGCCAGGCAGCGTTCCTGCTCCAGTTCGAGCAAGCCGATGATGGCGTTCATCGGTGTACGAATCTCGTGGCTCAGAGTGGAGAGAAACGCACTTTTGGCGTAGTTCGCTTCGTCGGCGGCCTGACGCGCGTCCATCAATTGATGCTCCAGGACCTTGCGCTCGTTGATGTCGATCCAGCCACCCAGCAAGCCCCGCAAACGGTTCTCGGCGTCATAGAACGGCACAGTCCATTGGTACACATGCACGCTGCCGCCGTTGAACTCCAGTTGCCGATCGACAAACAACGGTTGTTGCGTGGCCAGTTGCACCATATGGCCTGCGTGCAGGCGCGCGGCGGTGAGTTCGGGCATCACCGCGCTTTCCATCAAGGTGAGACCCTGGATCTTTTCAAGGCGAGTTGCCAACTGCTGTTCATAACTTTTGTTGCAGGTCACCAGACGCCCGGCCAGGTCGCGCACAAACAGCGGGTTGGGCATGCCGTCGAGCAAGGCACGCTTGAAAGCCAGCTGGTCGTTGAGCCGACGTTCAGCCTCCAGCCGCTGGCGGATCTGGCGCTTGAGCCGGCTGTTCCACACCAGCGACACCAGCACAAACAGGATCGCCATGGCCACCGTCCAGTAAGCCCAGGCGGGGACACGCTGCCAAGCCGGTACGGGAATCGCCACCGCGCCGATCCAGCGCAGGCGCAAGGCGCTCAACTCGGCGACCGGCAAGGCTTCCAGCGCCTTGTTCAGAATGCTCAGCAGTTCAGGCTGGTCCTTGCGCACCGACAGGCTGTTGGCCGACCACTGGCCATCGACGCTGCGGCCAATGCGCAGGCCATCTTGTGGGTAACTCTGCACTTCCACCTCAGTTTGCAGCGTGGCTTGCGCTTCGCCGCGCCTTACCTGCTCACGCGCCTGGGTGTAATTGCCAACCAGCCGCAATTTGACTTGCGGGTACGCCTGGCGAATATAGGGCTCGAACACATGCCGCGCCGGTAGCGCCAGCACCTTACCGGCCATTTGATCCAGGCCAGTCAACGGCGCCGCATCAGCACGTTCGACGAACACCCAGCCAGAGCCACCGAAACTGTGGCTGAAGTTGAGCAGTGCCTGGCGCTGCTGATTCTCGGCCAAGGTGGTGTTCATGTCCGCCCTGCCCGTTTCCAGCCAGCTCAGGGTTTGCGCAGTGGAATGCGCCTCCTCGAAGACAAACTGCAAACCGGTCATGCGCGAAATACGGTTGAGCAGGTCAACGTTCAAGCCCACCCAGCGGTCGTCCTTGTCCCTGAACACGTAAGGCGACATTTGCTGGGCCGCCACCACCACATGCGGGTGTTGCAACACCCACGCCCGCTCCGAGGCCGACAGCGCAATGCGCTCAACGCCAAAACCGACTCCCAACCCGGTGGTCCAGCGCGCGAGAATTTCGCGCTGCACCGACTCATCGATGCTCGCCAGCGCGCTGTCCAGCAGGGTGCCAAGCAAGGGGTCGGCCTGGCGGGTGGCAAACGCGAAGCCGATCGGGGGCAAGCGGCTTTCTTCCTTGATCTGCAAGCCCAGGTAAGGCCGAAGCGACTTGTAGGCGCGCACTATGACTTCGTTGCCGATAAACGCATCGGCGTCGCCCTGCTTGAGCGCCTCCAGCCCGCTGTAGAGGTTGGGCGCAAGCATGATGTGGCTGCCTGGGTAAGCGGCATGCACGTTCTTGACGCTGGCATAGCCGTCGAGCAACACCAGCTTCTTGCCGGTCAGGTCGTCGCCCTGGCTATCGTCGCGACGCAGTACTACAACCGAACGGTCGGGCATGTAGTCGCGGGTAAACTGTAAACCGGGTACATCGCGCTCATAGCCATTGGCGCTGGTGAGAATGTCGATAGCGCCGCTGCGTAATGCTTCGACCGCCTGGGCGCGCTCGGCAAAACCCAGCACCTGCATCGACACACCCAGGCGCGCACCGACCAGGCTCAGGTAATCGGCACTGATGCCCTGGTAGCGGTTACGGTCGCGGGTGATATCAATCGGCTGATAGTCATCAATGGAAATCCCCACCTTCAAGGTCCGATGGGCTGCCAGCCACCGCTGCTGCGCCGGCGCCAGCGGCAACGGCTCCAGCGGGATAAACGCCGGTACCAGCTTGAACGGTAGGCTCACGGCAGCCAGGCTTATTGGCACGTGGCCAAGCAAGAGCACACAGGCCAAACGCACCATCCATTGGATTACTGCATGCACCGATTGGGTTTCCTTGAGTGTGCGGATCCAGCGCCTGCGCAAGTATGGCTCGCCGGAATGAAAAAGCCCGTCACGAAGACGGGCTTTTTCTGCCACGCAGCTATTGATGAATCAGAGTGGCTTGCCGCGATTGCCATGCTGGCTGACAAACGCCTGCACAGCTTTCAGATCATTGGCCAGCACGGTGCAGCGCTCTTCGCGCTCGAACAGGTCAGCCAAGTGCTGCGGTAATTCCAGCGCCTTGCCAACGCCGGCCTTCTCCACCGCTTCCGGGAATTTGACCGGGTGGGCGGTGCCCAGAATCACCATCGGGATGTCCAGGCTGCGACGGCATTCGCGTGCGGCCTTCACACCGATGGCGGTGTGCGGGTCGAGCAGTTCGCCGGTCTGCGCATAGACTTCGGCGATGGTTTCGCAGGTTTGCGCATCGTCCACAGCCAGGGAGTCGAACAGCTTGCGGGTTTCGGTCCAGCGCTCTTCGTCAACGCTGAAACCGCCACCGCTCTTGAAGGTGTCCATCAAACCGGCAATGGCTGCCCCGTTGCGACCGTGCATGTCAAACAGCAGGCGCTCGAAGTTCGACGAGACCATGATGTCCATCGACGGCGACAGCGTGGCGTGCAGGGTTTCCTTGACGTACTGGTTGCCGCTCATGAAGCGGTGCAGGATGTCGTTGCGGTTGGTGGCGACGATCAACTGGTTGATCGGCAGGCCCATGTTGCGTGCCAGGTAACCGGCGAAGATGTCACCAAAGTTGCCGGTCGGCACCGAGAACGACACCGAACGCGCCGGGCCGCCCAACTGCAGGGAAGCGTGGAAGTAGTAGACGATCTGGGCCATGATCCGCGCCCAGTTGATCGAGTTCACCGCCACCAGACGCGTACCTTTGAGGAAGCTCTGGTCAGCGAAGCTGTTCTTGACCATTTCCTGGCAGTCATCGAAGTTGCCTTCGATGGCGATGTTGTGGATGTTCTCACCGAAAATGGTGGTCATCTGGCGACGCTGCACCTCCGACACACGCTTGTGCGGGTGCAGGATGAAGATGTCGACGTTTTCACAGTGCTTGCAACCTTCGATGGCCGCCGAACCGGTATCGCCGGAGGTAGCACCGATGATGACTACGCGCTCACCGCGCTTTTGCAGCACGTAATCGAGCAGGCGACCGAGCAGTTGCAGTGCAAAATCCTTGAACGCCAGGGTCGGGCCGTGGAACAGCTCCAGTACCCACTCGTTGCCATTCAACTGACGCAGTGGTGCGATGGCGCTGTGGGAAAACACGCCATACGTTTCTTCCAGAATCTTTTTGAAATCCGCATCGGGGATGCTGCCGGTAACAAACGGGCGCATCACCCGGAACGCCAGTTCGTGGTACGGCAGGCCGGCCCACGAGGCGATCTCTTCCTGAGTGAAACGTGGCAGGTTTTCCGGCACGTACAGGCCGCCGTCAGTGGCAAGGCCGGCGAGCAAAACGTCTTCGAAGTTCAGGGCCGGTGCCTGGCCGCGGGTGCTGATATAACGCATAGGAGCAAACCTTCGGTTTGAGCTGCGAGCTTTAAGCTACAAGCTTCAAGTTAGAGCGAATCGGCTTTTACTTGTCGCTTGTGGCTTGGCGCTTGCCGCTGAATTAATTTAGATGTTCAACACGGATGCGCACCACCGGCCCAACCACGCCCTGCAACGCTTCAAGCGCGGCGATGGCATCGTTGATGTGCTGCTCGAGCACGCGGTGGGTCAGCAGGATCATCGGCACCAGGCCGTCTTGTTCCTCCACTTCCTTCTGCATGATCGACTCGATGTTGATGCCGCGCTCCGAGAGGATGCTGGCCACCTGGGCCAACACGCCTGGATGGTCCTTGGCCTGGATCCGCAGGTAGTAAGCGCTTTCGCAGGCTTCGATCGGCAGGATCGGGTGCGCCGACAGCGAATCCGGTTGGAAGGCCAGGTGCGGCACGCGGTTTTCCGGGTCGCTGGTCATGGCGCGAACCACGTCCACCAGGTCGGCGATCACCGACGAAGCGGTCGGCTCCATGCCGGCGCCGGCGCCGTAGAACAGGGTGGAGCCGGCGGCGTCACCGTTGACCATCACGGCGTTCATCACGCCATTGACGTTGGCGATCAGGCGGTCGGCCGGGATCAGCGTCGGGTGTACACGCAACTCGATACCGGCCGGGGTGCTGCGCGCCACACCGAGGTGCTTGATGCGGTAGCCCAGGGCTTCGGCGTAGTTCACGTCAGCAGTGGTCAGCTTGGTGATGCCTTCGGTGTAGGCCTTGTCGAACTGCAGCGGGATACCAAAGGCGATGGACGCCAAAATGGTCAGCTTGTGCGCTGCGTCGATGCCTTCCACGTCGAAGGTCGGATCGGCTTCGGCGTAACCCAAGGCTTGGGCTTCGGCCAGCACGTCTTCGAAGGTGCGGCCCTTCTCGCGCATTTCGGTGAGGATGAAGTTGCCGGTGCCGTTGATGATGCCGGCCACCCAGTTGATACGGTTGGCGGACAGGCCTTCACGGATCGCCTTGATCACCGGAATGCCACCGGCCACGGCGGCTTCGAACGCGACGATCACACCCTTTTCACGCGCCTTGGCGAAGATCTCGTTGCCGTGCACGGCGATCAGCGCCTTGTTGGCGGTGACCACGTGCTTGCCATTCTCGATGGCCAGCAGCACCAGGTCACGGGCCACGGTGTAGCCGCCGACCAGCTCGATGACGATATCGATTTCAGGGTTGGTGGCTACGGCGAAGACATCGTTGGTAATCGCAATACCGGTCGTTTGGAACTGAGGCTTTGGCGTACGCGTGGCAATTTGCGCCACTTCAATCCCACGCCCTGCACGGCGGGAAATTTCTTCAGCATTACGCTGAAGTACGTTGAAGGTGCCGCCACCGACGGTCCCTAACCCACAGATGCCTACTTTGACCGGTTTCACTGAAGAACTCCCCATGAAACGGCCGACGCTAGGTCGGCCGTGGAAAACAGCCGCACAACTGCGGCTTTCAATTTGATGGCCCGTCGATCGGTCGGCGGGCCATGATCGTCAAAGGTTCGACGATGCTGGTTTACTTGGCACTGAGCGCCAGTTTGGCAACTTGTGGCGCCGGCTGGTAGCCCGGAATCACTTGGCCGTCAGCCAAAACGATGGCCGGTGTACCGTTCACGCCAATCGACTGGCCGAGGGCGAACTGCTTGGAAACCGGGTTGGCACATTTGGCCGCCTTGATTTCCTTGCCATCGACCATTTTGTCCATGGCCGCTTTCTTGTCGGCCGAACACCATACGGCTTGCAGTTGCTCGTCACCTGGCGAACCCAGGCCCTGTCGCGGGAACGCGACGTAGCGCACTTCGATACCGGCCTTGTTCAGCGCAGGCACTTCGGCGTGCAGCTTATGGCAGTACGGGCACGTGGTGTCGGTGAACACGGTGATATGGGTCTTGGTCTCGCCAATGGCGGGGTAAACCACGGTTTCAGCCACCGGAATGCCGTTGATCAGCTTGGACACGCCCAGGCGCTCGGCCTTCTCGGTCAGGTTGACCGGCTTGCCGTCTTTAAGCTGGAACAGGTAGCCCTGCACGATGTACTGGCCATCGGCACTGGCGTACAGCACACGGCTGCCCTTGAGCTTGACTTCATACAGGCCGGCCATAGGGCTGGCGCTGATGCTTTCGATCGGGGTGTCGAGCTTCAGGTCCGCCAGGCTCTTGCGAATGGTTTGTTCGGCGGCGTCATCGGCGACAACAAAGGTGGAAACCAACGCAATCGCTGCGGCGGCAATAATCTGGGTCAAGCGCATGGGAACTCCTGAAGGCAGATGCAGGGACGGCTGTGGAACACCGCTTGGAAACGCGGGCAGTGGCCGTCCCCTTTGCTAACCGGCAAAGCCTACCACAGTTGGGCGCCAGGGCAGCCCGTGGCGGCACAAATTGGCGGCTTTCAACCGCGCGGGTGGTGCTTGGCGTGCATCTCCTGCAAGCGTGCGCGCGCCACGTGGGTATAGATCTGAGTGGTGGATAAGTCGCTGTGCCCCAGCAGCATTTGCACCACGCGCAAATCCGCGCCGTGGTTGAGCAAATGCGTGGCGAACGCATGGCGCAAGGTATGCGGCGACAACGCCTTGCCGATCCCGGCGACCTTGGCCTGGTGCTTGATACGGTGCCAGAAGGTCTGACGGGTCATCTGCTCGCCGCGCAGGCTGGGGAACAGCACATCGCTGGGGCGCCCGCCGAGCAGCTCATTGCGGGCGTCACGCATATAGCGCTCCACCCACACAATCGCCTCCTCGCCCATCGGCACCAGCCGCTCCTTGCTGCCTTTGCCCATCACACGCAGCACGCCCTGGCGCAGGTTGACTTGCTCCAGGGTCAGGCTGATCAACTCGGTCACGCGCAGGCCGCAGGCATACAAGACTTCCAGCATGGCGCGGTCGCGCTGGCCGATGGCCTCGCTCAGATCGGGCGCGGCGAGCAAGGCATCTACGTCAGCTTCCGACAAGGATTTAGGCAATGGCCTACCGAGCTGGGGCATATCAATTTGTAGGGTTGGGTCGACGGCAATCAGCTTTTCGCGCAGCAAATAGCGATAAAACCCACGCACACCCGAGAGAAATCGCGCCGTGGAACGCGGTTTGTAGTTCTGCTCCAGGCGCCAGGCCAGGTGATCGAGGATCAACTCACGGCCGGCATTGATCAATTCCAGGTTGTTGTCCTGCAACCAGCCGTTGAACAAGGCGAGGTCGCTGCGATAGGCCTGACGGGTGTTGTCGGACAGGCCTTTTTCCAGCCACAGGCCGTCGAGGAAGCGGTCGATCAGGGGGTGGTCAATGGCGGGCATAGAGGCTCAGGCTGATGACTGGAGTGTCTGTTAGATCCTATCGCAGGCAAGCCAGCTCCCACATGGGTTTTATGTTTTGCCTGGTAGGTAGAACAACACGGGTTAACTGTGGGAGCGCCGCATCGCTGCAATAGCGGTCTCGGATCAGTCAACAAACCCAGGCAGCACCGGCACTGGGCGCTTGTCGGCATCAATCGCCACAAAGCTGAACACGCCCTGGATCGCCTTTTCACGGCCATCGGCACTCATGCTCTCGACGAATACTTCAACCTCGACCTTGAGGCTGGTATTACCCACTTTGATTACGCGGCCGATCAGCTCGACGATGGAGCCAGCCGGGATCGCGTGGTTGAAGTCGATACGGTCGGTGGACACGGTCACCAGTGGCAAGCGGCAAAAGCGTGTGGCGGTGATGAACGACACTTCATCCATCCACGCCAGCGCAGTGCCGCCGAACAGGGTGTTGTGGTGGTTGGTGGTCGGCGGGAACACGGCTTTGGTCACGTGGGTGACGGACAGGTCGGTGCGGCGCTGGATTTCTTCGAGGCGGGTGGTCATGGACAAATACCGGTAATAGATAAATTTCAGACACAAAAAAGCAGCCCGTAGGCTGCTTTTTTCTGCATCGGGAAGCTGGACTTAAGCCAGTTTTTCCTTGATGCGAGCTGCTTTACCGGACAGGTCACGCAGGTAGTACAGCTTGGCTTTACGTACGTCACCGCGACGCTTAACGGCCATGCTGTCGATTTGCGGGCTGTAGGTCTGGAAAGTACGCTCTACGCCAACACCGTTGGAGATTTTACGAACAGTGAAAGCACTGTTCACACCACGGTTACGCTTGGCGATTACCACGCCTTCGAACGCTTGCAGACGCGAACGGTCGCCTTCCTTCACTTTCACCTGAACGACAATAGTGTCGCCCGGGGCAAAGGTAGGGATCTCTTTGGTCATCTGCTCTGCTTCGAGTGCAAGGATGATTTTGTTAGTCATGCTGTGCTCCTAAGGTAAGTCAATGGACCTACCATCGATACGTTGTTAACTATCGTCCCGCGCGAGGATGTATTCCTCGAGCAGCTTCTTCTCTTCTCCAGAAAGCGAGCGGCTTTCCAGAAGATCGGCGCGTCGTTCATAGGTCCGACCAAGGGACTGCTGTAAACGCCAACGCCGGATGTGTGCGTGATTGCCACTTAGCAATACGTCGGGAACACGCTGATCCGCATACACCTCCGGTCGGGTGTAGTGCGGGCAATCCAGCAAACCATCCGTGAAGGAATCTTCCTCCGCGGAGTCCGCATGCCCTAAAGCTCCAGGCAGCAGTCGTGTAACCGCATCTATCAGGACCATCGCCGGCAGCTCGCCGCCAGACAGGACATAGTCCCCAATCGACCACTCTTCATCGACATGCGCTTCAATAAAACGCTCGTCAATGCCTTCATAGCGACCGGCAATCAGGATTAAGGCCTCCTCATTCGCCAGTTCGCGCACGCCAGCCTGTTTCAGCTGACGGCCTTGAGGGGACAGGTAAATTACCTTCGCCTTCTCCCCGGCTGCTGCCTTGGCCTCGACCAACGCATCTTCCAGGGGCTTGATCTTCATCACCATGCCCGGGCCACCGCCAAATGGGCGATCGTCCACAGTGTGATGTCGATCCGTCGTGTAGTCTCGCGGGTTCCAACAGGTAAGCTGCAACAGCCCCTGTTTCACCGCCCGACTGGTGATGCCGTACTCGCTGATGGCGGAGAACATCTCGGGAAACAAACTGATCACTTCAATGCGCAAATTAGCCACGCTTAGAAGTCCGCGTCCCATTCCACCTTCATCTCGCCCGCGGCCAGGTCGACGGCCAACACGCATTGCTCGGTATACGGCAACAGGCGTTCACGATCATCCAGGCTGCCAGCGCAAGGCTTGACCACCATTACATCATTGGCGCCGGTTTCCAGAAGATGATCGATTTTCCCGAGCAATTGCCCCAGTTGATCAATAACCTTCAGACCTTCCAGCTGGTACCAGTAGTACTCGCCGTCGGTCAATTCAGGGAACAGGTTGCGCGGCACGCAGATCTCATAACCGGCCAGAAGACGAGCTTCTTCACGGTCATCAAGACCCCTGAGCTTTGCGACCAGGAACTTATCGCTCCCGCGTCCACTGACCAGCTCGACCTGTTTCACACTACCTTCGCGCTTGAGCGTCCAGGTTTTGTACTGCAACAGGTTTTCAGTCGGATCAGTAAAGGAATACACCTTCACTTCGCCGCGAACGCCATGAACAGAGTAAATCTTGCCGATAACGATCAAATCATCAGCAACAGCTGGCGTCGCGTTCATATTGCTCAGGCTGCGGCCTTAGCCGAGTCCTTCAACAGTTTTGCAACGCGCTCGGATGGCTGTGCGCCAACGCTCAGCCAGTAGGCTACGCGCTCTTGGTTCACGGACAGACGAACTTCTTGACCACGAGCAACAGGGTTGAAGAAACCAACCTGTTCCTTGTGCGAACCGTCGCGCGGGTTGCGGCTGTCGGTTACGGTCAAGTGGTAAAACGGGCGCTTTTTGGAGCCGCCAAGGGCAAGACGGATTGTTAGCATGTGAACATCGTTCCTGTAGTCGGTGCTGCAAATCTAAATGCACAGCGGGCATAGGTGCCCGAAAGGCCGCATATTCTAAGGAATATCCGGACTTTTGCAAATGTCTTTTTCTGGCGCCTATCAGCGTGCCACTCAGATCTGCTATAGAGCCGTCGGTTAAAACGGCGAGTCAGCTCCCGCTAACCGCGGGTTTGCTGGAGATCCCACGTCCCTGTGGGTCGGAGCGCAAGCAAGCTTGCGCTCGAATACTTTTTACATTTTCGGCATGCCGCCGCCGGGCAACATACCGCCCATGCCGCGCATCATCTTGGCCATTCCGCCTTTGGCGGAGAATTTCTTCATCATCTTCTGCATCTGCTTGTGCTGCTTGATCAAGCGACCGATGTCCTGCACCTGGGTGCCGGAACCCATGGCGATCCGGCGTTTGCGCGAACCGCTGATCAGCTCAGGGTCACGGCGCTCGGCCGGGGTCATGGAGTTGATAATGGCTTCCATCTGCTTGAACTGCTTCTCTGCCGCGCCCTGGGCATTGCCCATTTGCGCCAGGTTCACACCGCCGATGTTCGGCAGCTTGTCCATCAGGCCGCCAAGGCCGCCCATGTTCTTCATCTGTTGCAGCTGGTCACGGAAGTCTTCGAGGTCGAAGCCCTTGCCCTTCTTCAGCTTTTTGGCCAGTTTGTCGGCCTTGTCTTTGTCGAGCGTGGCTTCGGCCTGCTCGATCAGGCTGAGCACGTCGCCCATGCCGAGAATGCGTGAGGCGATACGCTCAGGGTGGAACGGCTCGAGCGCTTCGCTCTTCTCGCCCATACCGATGAACTTGATCGGCTTGCCGGTGATCGCGCGTACCGACAGCGCTGCACCGCCACGGGCGTCACCGTCGACCTTGGTCAGGATCACGCCGGTGAGCGGCAGTGCATCGCCGAAAGCCTTGGCGGTGTTGGCCGCATCCTGGCCGGTCATGGCGTCGACCACGAACAGCGTCTCGACCGGGTTGATCGCGGCATGCAGCGCCTTGATCTCGCCCATCATCTCTTCGTCGATGTGCAGGCGACCGGCGGTATCGACGATAACCACGTCAATGAATTTGAGCTTGGCTTCTTTAATAGCCGCGTTGGCAATGTCGACCGGCTTCTGGCTCAGGTCGGACGGGAAGAAGGTCACACCCACTTCGCCCGCGAGCATTTCCAGCTGCTTGATAGCGGCCGGACGATAGACGTCAGCCGATACCACCATTACCGATTTCTTCTTGCGCTCTTTAAGGAAGCGCGCCAGCTTGCCGGCGGTGGTGGTTTTACCCGCGCCCTGCAGACCGGCCATCAGCACGACGGCCGGTGGCACGGCACTGAGGTTCAAGTCTTCGTTGGCGGCGCCCATCAGGCTTTCGAGTTCGGCCTGGACGATCTTCACAAAAGCCTGGCCCGGCGTCAGGCTGCGGGACACTTCGGTGCCCACTGCGCGCTCTTTGACCGAGTTGACGAAGTCCTTGACCACAGGCAAGGCCACGTCGGCTTCCAGCAACGCCATGCGTACTTCACGCAGGGTGTCTTTAATATTGTCCTCGGTCAGCTTGGCCTTGCCGGTGACATGGCGCAGCGTCTGCGAGAGACGGTCAGTCAAGTTTTCAAACATGCGCGATCCTTTCAGGCCCTATTCATCGAAATGCAGTGGTGACCGAGGTAATGGCGGCCCAGGCTGTGGTAAATCGCTATTAAAAACAGCGCTCAGCAAGCCTGCGGCGTGGGCAGGTCGCGGATTATAGCGAAGACTGCGCCGCTGCACACGCGCTGTCTGGCCCGGGAGTCTTTCGTGCAGCGCAGGTGTGTGCCAAACTCAGCGCCTTTCGGGCTTGTCTATCAGGATTTATGGTCCCCTTGTCACCCAGTTTGCTACCCAGCCTCGCCGCCGCCCTTTTATATGCCGCTGCGACTCTCTATCAGGGCACTCGTCTGGCCCAGGGCAATAAAGCGGACAAACGTCTGCTGGCAGGCCTGGGCGTCGTCGCCCTGCTGGCCCATGCCGCGAGCCTGTTCACCCACCTGATGACGCCGGTCGGCCTGGGCCTGGACTTTTTCAGCGCCGCCAGCCTTATTGCCGCTGCCGTCATCGCGCTGACCCTGCTGGCCTGCTACCGCATCCCGGTCGAAAACCTGTTGGTGCTGCTATTCCCGCTGGGAATGCTCACCGTACTGCTGGCGCAATTCACGCCCACCGGCACCGTACAGGTCATCGACGAAGAGCCGGGCATCCTCGCGCACATCCTGTTGTCGATCCTGGCCTACGGCATGTTCACCATCGCGGTGTTCCAGGCCTTGCTCCTGCTGCTGCAAGACCACCAGCTTAAAAACAAGCACCCGTCCGGGCTGATCAAGAACTTCCCGCCGCTGCAAACCATGGAAAGCCTGCTGTTTGGCTTCCTGTGGGCCGGCTGGACGCTGCTGTCGCTGTCGCTGATCTCCGGCTGGCTGTTCGTCGAGAACCTGTTCGCCCAGCACCTGGTGCACAAAACCCTGCTGGCGTGCCTGGCCTGGGTGGTGTTCAGCGTGTTGCTGTGGGGGCGTAACCGTCTCGGCTGGCGCGGGCACAAGGCGATACGCTGGACCCTGGCCGGTTTCTGCCTGCTGATGCTGGCCTACTTCGGCAGCAAGCTGGTTCGCGAATACATCCTGCATATCTGACGGGCAGCAATAATGGACAACTTGCCCCTTGGGCCGATGCTCGCGGTAATCGCCCTGCTGATTTTATGGGCGGCGCTGTTTACCGCCATTGAAGCTGCACAGCAACATCTGCTGGCCATACGCCCTGGCACACGCCAAGGCGACAAGGCCGCCGCCCGCCTGAACTTCCCACGTAACAGCCTGATCCTGTGTAACAGCCTGTGCCGCGCGGCCGTGGTGATCCTGTGCACATTGCTGGCGATTTATGCCTGGGCGCAAAACGGCCCGTGGCTCGGCTGGTTGATCTCCTGCGCGATGCTGCTGGTGCTCGCCGACTACCTGCCCCGCGCGCTCGCCGTCCGTCACCCCCACGCGATACTGGGCTTTGGCAACACACTGCTGGGCGTACCGCTGAAAATCCTCGCGCCGCTGGCCTGGCTGCTCAACGGCATCAGCCTGTTGCTGCTGCGCCCGTTTGCACGTAAACCCGGCGTAGTAAAGAAAAGCGACGAGCCGTTGCCCGAGCATGACGACGAACCGGAGCCCGAGGCCAACGACAACCGCACGCCCGGCCTGCCCGGCATCCACGCCCTGGACAACATCACGGTCAACGACATTCTGGTGCCGCGCAGTGAAGTGGATGGCATCAACCTGGATGACTCGGTCGAAGCCATCATCGAGCAGCTGCGCACGTCCCAGCGCACGCGCCTGCCGGTGTTTCACAGCGACATCAACCAGGTTCAAGCGGTGCTCAACACTCGCCAGATCCAGCACCTGCTGCCCGACGCCAGCCTGACCAAAGAAGCCTTGCTCGCCGCCTGCCACGAACCCTACTTCGTGCCGGAAAGCACGCCGCTGCAATTGCAGTTGCTGAACTTCCATAAACAACAACGGCGCCTGGGCATGGTGGTGGACGAATACGGCGAAGTGCTGGGCATCGTCACCCTGGAAGATATCCTCGAAGAAATCGTCGGCGAATTCGAAAGCGATCAGGCTGTGGACAACCCGCACATCGAAGCCCAACCTGATGGCCGCTACATCATCGACGGCGCCGCCTCGATCCGCGAACTGAACAAAAGCCTGGGCTGGCACTTGCCCAGCGACGGCCCCAAAACCCTCAATGGCCTGGTCACCGAGGCGCTGGAGACTATTCCGGACTGCGCGGTGTGCCTGAAAATCGGCCGCTATCGCCTGGAAATCCTCGAGACCGAGGACAACCGCGTGAGCAAGGTGCTGATCTGGCATACCAGCCGCGTGCCGGTGGCTGCATAACTTTTTGGCTCAACACATTCCAATGTGGGAGCGGGCTTGCTCGCGAATGCGGTGTCTCAGTGCCCCATCTTTAACTGACCCACCGCT
>NZ_CBFHAZ010000063.1:0-37772 GCF_965653655.1 Pseudomonas onubensis
CTCGGACTGGTCTCAATACTGGATACGATAAACCGGCTTAACCGCATAACCTGAACCGCCGTATACGGAACCGTACGTACGGTGGTGTGAGAGGACGGCGGATGTGAATCCGCCTCCTACTCTATGCCCAAAATAAAACGGGGCGCCTGTAGCGCCCCGTAGTATTCAAACGTGTTCAAGCAACGATCAGAGGCTGAACTTCTGCAAATTGGCCATCATCTCTTTCAACGCTTCGATGTTGTCCTTGGGGTGCGCGGCGCCTTCGAAGTCGCAGATCTGCGCCCAGTGCGCCGCCACATCGTCGGGTGAGAACCCGGCCTCTGGGTCAAAACCCACACCCAGGCTGCGTTCCCAACGGGTCTTGCCGATCCAGCCGCCGCCGACTTCGAACAACCCGGAGGTGTCCTGGCATGCCTCGCTACCCAGGTACACCACCAATGGGCTGACCAGTTCCGGCTTGAGGCGCTCGAATACCTGCGGCGGGATCAGGCCTTCGGTCATGCGCGTGCCGCCGGTGGGGGCGATGGCATTGACCAGAATGTTGTTCTTGCGCCCTTCCAGCGCCAGGGTGCGGGTCAAGCCATACAGACCCAGCTTGGCCATGCCGTAGTTGGACTGCCCGAAGTTGCCATAGATGCCCGAGGTGGACGCGGTAAAGATCACGCGGCCATAACCCTGCTCGCGCATGTGCGGCCAGGCGGCGCGGGTGACTTTGTAGGCACCTTCGACATGCACGCGGTAGACCAAATCCCAGTCACTGTCGTCCATCTTGTGGAAGGTCTTGTCGCGCAGGATGCCGGCGTTGTTGACCACCACGTCGACACGGCCGAACACGTCGAGGGCATGCTGGACGATCTTGTCCCCCTCGGTTACGGAGTCATGGTTGGCCTCGGCAGTACCGCCCGCTTCACGGATCTCAGCCACAACACGGTCGGCGGCCGAGGCATTCGCGCCTTCGCCCTGGGCCGAACCGCCGAGGTCGTTGACCAGCACTTTGGCCCCGTGCCTGGCAAACAGCAGCGCATGGGCACGGCCCAACCCGCCGCCGGCACCGGTGACGATCACGACCTTATCCTGGAACTGCACTGACTCACTCATACCGAACTCCGTTGGCGACATTGGCAATGGGTTGAGTGTCACGCACGCAGCCGTGGGTCACAATAAACACGGCCGAGGCTGAATGGTGCTCGATAAGGCAGCGGGATGATTAAATCGCTGTTGTGGCGAGGGCGCTTGCTCCCGCTGGGCTGCGCAGCAGCACCGGATTGGCCTCAGGAGTAAGCTAATCGCGGCGCCAGCTGACCAATGCGTTCACGAAACCCCAGGTAATGCTTGAGCACCAGCACTGGCGCTTCGATCTGCGGGTAGTGGCCGATATTGGCCAGCGACACCGAGTCAGCATTGGGCACCAACTGGTGATAACGCTCCACCATGTGCGCGCCGGAAATGGGATCGACTTCGCCGTCGATCACCCGCAACGGCACCTCATCGCGTTGCATCGCCGCCACCCAACGTTCACGCATACGCCGGCGCTGGGGGATGTAAGCAATCAACTTATGCAGGATGCGCGGACCGTCATTGCAGTCAATCAGGCTCCAGAAGTCATCCAGTGCACTTTCACTGGGCCGCGTGTTCGGGCCGAAAATCTGGCTGAAACTGTTCGACAAGGCATTACGCCCAAAGGCGCGGCCGATCATCCAGCCGAGTGGGCTGAGCAAGAGTTTCTGCACCAGCGCCGGGCGATGGGTCTCGGGAAACAGCCCGCCATTGAGGAACACACAGCTGGCCATCTGGAAGCGACCGTCGTAATGGCGCGCCAGTAATTCCTGGGCCACGCTGTCGCCATAGTCATGGGCCAACACATGCACGGGCTGTTCCACGCGCAAGTGTTCGAGCAGCGCCTGTTGCAGGTCAGCTTGCTCCAGCAGGCAGTAATCGTGGTTCAACGGCTTGGCCGAATCGCCAAAACCGAGCATGTCGCAGGCGATCACCAAGTTGCGCTGGGCCAGGGGCTGCCACAGGTAATGCCAGTCCCAACTGGCGGTAGGGAAGCCATGAATCAGCAGCAAGGGCTCACCCTGCCCCGCCACCCAGTAACGGATCACGTGGCCACGAAAGAGGAATTCCTGGCCACGTTTGCGCCAGGCTCTGAGCGGTATCTCGGCGAGTGGCATCAGCTTTTATACCCGGGATCTTGCAGGTCCAATTTACGCAACAGCGCCGGCCATGCCAGCGCCCCCCCCATACCCTGAGCGCTTTTTGTGACAGCCGCCACCATCGCCTTGGCCCCCGCCAGAATCTGCGGCTCGATGGCAATCAATTCGGCGCCGCCGTTTTGCGCCAGCACCTGGATGTCGCACGCGCGCTGGAAGGTGAACATCATTAAAAACGTGTCGGCGATGGAGCCGGCGCAGGTCAACAGGCCGTGGTTGTGCAGCATGAGGAAATTGTTATCACCGAGGTCCGCCTGTAAGCGGGCCTTCTCCTCAGGGTTGAGCGCCACGCCCTCATAGGCGTGATAGGCCAGGCTGGACAAGACAAAGGTGGATTGCTGGCTGATCGGCAACACGCCCTGCTTCTGCGCCGATACCGCAACGCCCGCGGCGGTGTGGGTGTGCAGCACACAGACCACATCGTGGCGCACTTCATGGATGGCACTGTGGATGGTGTAGCCAGCGGGGTTGATCTCGTAAGGGCTGTCCATCAGCTTGTTGCCGGCCTGATCGACCTTGACCAGGCTCGACGCCGTTATCTCATGGAACATCAGGCCATAGGGGTTGATCAGGAAATCATCGGTGCCCGGCACCTTGGCGGAAATATGCGTGAAGATCAGGTCGTCCCAGCCATGCAGCGCCACCAGGCGATAGCAGGCCGCCAAGTCGACGCGGGTCTGCCATTCGGCAGCGCTGACCTGGTCTTTGACATTCTGTGGCGATAGAACAGGGGCTAGGCTCACGGCAACAACCTCCTTGGTTCGCTTTATTATTATTTTTTTGGATGAGGGGCCAGTCTAGTCAGACGCCGTGGCGCAAGGAGTTGCCTTGGCAGCCAGCTTGATGACTGAGCGAGTCAGTCATGAGAATAGTACAAACGGTGTCAGAGAAGTGCCGCCAATAAAGGCACGGCGAACAAGTTGAGCAAGCCCGTCAGCACCATCACCAGGCCCGCCACCGAGCCCTCTTCGCCGCCGACTTCGCGCGCCCG
This sequence comes from Pseudomonas onubensis, assembly GCF_965653655.1. Classification (NCBI taxonomy): domain Bacteria; kingdom Pseudomonadati; phylum Pseudomonadota; class Gammaproteobacteria; order Pseudomonadales; family Pseudomonadaceae; genus Pseudomonas; species Pseudomonas onubensis. The sequence continues at coordinate 3,205 of NZ_CBFHAZ010000063.1, forward strand.
GCTGACGCCCGCGCCATGCGCGCCCACACCGAACAATGCGCCACGGGCCAAGGGTGTACGCAGTGGCAACCATTTGAGTAAAACGCCGCCGAGCATGGCGCCGAACACACCGGTGAACATCACGAACACCGCCGTCAGTTCCGGCACGCCGCCAAGGTCCGAGGACACCGGCATGGCAAAGGGTGTGGTGATCGAGCGGGGTAACAGCGACATCGTGACCGAACTGTTCAAGGCCAGCGCCTTGGCCAGCCCGAACGAGGTGCCTATGGAGGCTGCGCTGCCCGCCACCATGCCCAGCAACAATGCCGACCAGTGGCGCGCCAACAAGCGCCGCTGTTGCCAGATCGGCACGGCGAACGCCACGGTAACCGGCCCCAGCACCAGCATCAGCCAGTGAGTGTCGGTGGCGTATTCGGCATAGGCGGTTTTCATCGGCACCGCCACCGCCAGCAGCAGCGCCGGCACCAGAATCAAGGGAGACAACAAGTAGCGGCCGGTGCGGCTATAGATCCAGCGGCTGAACACATAGGCGGCCAAGGTCAGGGCAAGCCAGAACACCGGCATCAGTTCAAGCTTCACGGCGCAGGCTCCAGCGGCAGACCATCTCCACGGTGAACGCAGTCACCAGCATCACCGCCAGTGTGCTGAAGCCAATCACCAGCAGGATGCGCCAGCCGTCATTGCGCACCAGGCCACCGTAGTCGAGCAGGCTCATCAGGGCCGGGATAAAGAACAACAGCATCTCCGCCATCAACACCCCGGCGCCCAGTTGCAGGGCTGCCGGCTTGACCAGGCCACTGGCGAAAGCCGCCAGCAACAGGCCAAGGCCCACCACACCGCCCGGAATCGGCCACGCGAACCACACCGACAGCTGGGTGCCGAGCAGATAAATGGCCAGCAGTACCACCAACTCCGTGAGCAGGCGGCCGAGATGTTTGAAGGTGAAACGTTTCATGGGCTTTGGGTCCTCACAGGCACTCATTTTAATGAGAGCGTCCCCATACCCAAAGCGAATTGTTAGACTGCATGCTATTCCAAACTGGAATCACGCTATGGAATTCAAACAGCTGCGCAGCTTCGTCGAAGTGGTCCACCGCGGGGGCTTTACCCAAGCCGGTAAAACCCTGCACATCAGCCAATCGGCGGTGAGCAAGCAAGTCGCGCAGCTGGAGCAAAGCCTCGGCACGCCGCTGCTGGAGCGCACCGGTTCACACATCCGCCTGACCGCCAGCGGCGAGGTGGTATTGCAGCGCGCCGAGGCCATGTTGCGCCTGCAGACCGAGCTGATCAGTGAGCTGGATGACATGCAACAACTCACGCGCGGTGAGTTGCGTTTGGGCTTGCCGCTGCTCGCGGGCGATACCTTGTTCGCCGGGTTGTTCGCCGAATACCGCCGCCGCTACCCGAAGGTCTCCATCCAATTGCTCGAAGGCGGCAGCCGCACCATCGAGCAGGCGATTCTCAATGGTGAGCTGGACGTGGGCGGCACCTTGATGCCCAGCGACCCGGCGTTCGCCTGGCAACTCTTCTGTGATGAACCCTTGGACGCCTTGCTGCCAATTGACCATCCGCTGGCCGACAACGCCCAGGTTCGCCTGGAAGAATTGGCGGACACGCCGTTCCTGATGTACCAGCGCAGTTTTGTGCTCAATGACCGGCTGATGCAGGCGTGCCAGCAACTGGGCTTCACGCCCAAGGAAATCGGGCGCAGCGGCCAGGCGGATTTTCTGGTTGCCCTGGTCGCGGCCGGCCAAGGCGTGGTGTTGTTGCCCAGCGTAGTTGCCCGTGGGCTGGTGCGACCGGGCGTGGTGCGCCTGACGCTCAAGGCGCCCGATTTCCTGCGCTGGGACATCGCCTTTATCTGGCGTGAGGGCGCCTATCTGTCGAAAGCCGCCCAGGCGTGGCTGGCCTTGCTGCGTGAATTCCCGGTCAAGCGCGCAGTGCAGTGACCAACTCGGCCAGCCACGGCTCAGCGTCAGCTTCCGGGGTCACGCTTTCGCTGGCATCCAGGCGCAGCATCGGCAGCACTTCGCGTACGCCCAGCTCACCGAACAGTTCGCGCATTTGCTCGCCGCCACCGCAGAACGTGTCGCCATAGCTGGCGTCGCCCAGGCCGATCACCGCACCGGGCAGGCCGCGCCAGGCGGCTGGCAGTTGGTCGCGAATGCTCGAATACAGCGGTTGCAGGTTGTCGGGCAGCTCCCCCATGCCGGTGGTCGATGTGACCGCCAGGAACGCGTCGGGGGCAAAGGCCTGCACCTCGGCCAAGGTGGCGCGTGGGTTGTGCCAGGCTTCAAAACCGGCGGCGTTGAGGATACCGGCGGCGTGGCGGGCGACTTCTTCAGCGGTGCCGTAGACCGAGCCGGAAAGGATGGCGACTTTCATCAATCTGATCCTGTGGTTGAGCGAAAGCGTGGGATATTAGCAGCTGATGCAAATATTTCAGCGCACACCGTGCAACATTCAAAAGTTGCCATAGAATTCAGACTCTAAAAACGCGCCATGGACTGCTCAATGATCAACGCCAAACTCATGCAACTGGTGATCAACGCCTCTAACGACGGCATCGTCGTCGCCGAACGTGAAGGCCAGGACAAACCAGTGATCTACGTGAACCCGGCGTTCGAGCGCATGACCGGTTACGCCTTGGACGACATCCTGTATCAGGACTGCCGCTTCCTGCAGGCGGGTGACCGCGATCAGCCGGCGCTGATGGCCATTCGTGATGCCCTCGACAGCGGTGGCGCCTGCCGGGAGATCCTGCGCAATTACCGCAGGGACGGCACGCATTTCTGGAACGAGCTATCGCTTTCCACGGTTTACAACGAGGCCGATAAGCAAACCTACTTCGTCGGCGTGCAAAAAGACGTCACCCTGCAGGTGAAAGCGCAGCAACGTGTCGCGCAGCTGGAAGCCCAGGTGACCAAGCTTGAAAACGAGCTGGCAGCACTCAAGGCGACGAGCGGAATTAACAAAATGTAAAAAATGCAGTCTTTAGAGCGATAATGGCTTTTTAATGCCTCATCCTTGAGCTACATCAATGCACCGCGACGCCCTATTGACGCAGGACGAACTGGATTTCATCCAGGACATGCAGCACAACCCGCAGCTGAACGTGCGGGATGCCTGGTCGAGCCTGACGGTTAATGGCGGTGCGCAGATTCGCGATTTGCTCACGCGGTTGGCCGCGCACGACCACGTCACCATCCAGGCGCAGTTCGACAACCAGCAACTGACCTTCCCGCTGCACTTGGTGGAAGACGAGTTTCATGCGGTGCATCTGCGCTTGGGCGTGCCCAGCATTTTTGAAGACGGGCCGATGATCCGTCCATGGCGCCTGGCCCTTGAAACACCCGTCGCATTGGAGAACGTCAGGGGCAACCCTGCTGCGTTATGGGTGCATGAGGTGTCATTCAAGGGTGTGCTGGTGGAGATTCGCGGCCGGGTCAAACCGCCGAAAACCTTTTCGCTGTGGTTCAGCCCTTCCGGTTACGAGCGTATTGCCTTGCGCGGCACGCTGGAACGGGAAACCGCGCGCGGCCTGTTCGCTTATCGCCTGAACCAGAGTGACGCGGATGAAATCGAACGGTTGCGCCAGTTCATCCTGCATCAGCACCGGTTGGTCCATCCCCACGTACACGCCTGAAATCAGGTGTCCAGGCGGCCTGCCAGAAACTGCTGCAAGCGGCTCTGCATCTGGCGCCCTTCACTGCCCAGGCAACCGATGGGCGAGCCGGCCAGGTTATCCTCGGCCAGATCCGCAGCAGCACCAGCCAGTAACAGCGGGCAATCCAGGGTCAGTGCCAGGCGACTCAGGCGCGCGTTCAGATCATGGTTGTGCGAATGGTTGGAGAAAATCACCAATGCCCTGGGGCGAATCTTTTCACACACCAGTGTCAGTTCATCAAAGGGCTGGCCCATGCCCAGCACTTTCACCGGCGTGTCTTCGTGACTGAGCATCAGCGCCGCTACCAGCAGTTCCAATTTACGGCATTCGCCCGGCATGGCCACCAGCAACACCCGCGGCGCCAGTGAGTTGCTCGCAAGCCTTAAGCGCTCAAAGGTATGCATGCGCAGGAAGGTGTCGTAAAAAAGCCACTCACTGGCTTGGCCGAAACGGCCCTGGTGGCGCAGCAGTTCACTCCAGAGCGGCATCAGGATGTCCTGGAATGCCACGCTCAATGGGTAGGTGGCAAAAATCTGCCCGTAAAGGCTTTCCAACTGACGTTCGTCAAAGGCGCTGACGGCGTGCATCAACCGCGTACGCCACTGTGACCACTCCTGCTCATCGACGCCATTGCCCTCGCCATGGATAGCCAAAGCCTGTAGATCGTCACGTGCGAGGATCTTGCCGACCTTGCTCACCGCCACGCCGCGCTCGATCCAATCGAGAATGCGATTGACGGTCATAATATCGGCGTTGGAGTAGAGCCGATGCCCACTTTCGGTGCGCGTTGGCTGGATCAGGCCATAACGACGCTCCCAGGCACGCAGGGTGACCGGGTTGACACCTGTCATTCTCGAGACATCACGGATCGGGAACAGCTCATCCGGGTCAGAGACGTGAGCCGGGGTATTCTCGCGAGTTTGAGCAGTTATTTCAGGCATCAGAGATCGGAAACATCCATCCAAATGTGGATCCCATTTAACGCTTTTAGACTTGTCCTTTTCAAGGGCTGGCCTGTCAGACCAATGTCACTGGTGTATTTCTTGAAAACAGGAATAATCCTTGCCTGTTTTTTGGTGATGACCTTACCCGGTCGCCACCTGAGTGCGCCGCCTACCCGGCTCAGCGCACCTGATTACTTGGAGATACACAATGTCTACCTCTCCCGTCACCTTGATGGTTGCGCGCCGCGTGGCCAAAGGGCGCTATGAAGAATTGATGGCCTGGCTGCGTGAAGGCGAGCAATTGGCCACCGACTTCCCCGGCTACCTGGGTTCCGGCGTGCTTGCGCCGCCGCCCAATGATGATGAATTTCAGATCATCTTCCGCTTCGCCGATGAAAAAACCCTGCATGCCTGGGAGTTCTCCGCTTCGCGCAGCGCTTGGCTAAGCCGTGGCAGCGAACTGTTTGCCGACCCGTCCGAGCATCGCGTCAGCGGCATCGATGGCTGGTTCGGCGCCGTGGGCGCACGGCCTCCGCGCTGGAAACAGGCGGTGGCGATCTGGCTGGCATTTTTCCCGGTGTCGCTGATCTTCAACTTCGGCCTGGGGCCGCTGCTCAGCGAGCTGGACATGTTTCCGCGTGTGCTGGTCAGTACCCTGGCACTCACGCCGCTGATGGTTTACTTCTTTATCCCGCTCTCGACCCATCTGTTGGCGAGTTGGTTGCATCCAACGCCGACGCCCAAGGCGACCCAAGCCCCCGCTTGAGTACAGGCGTGGCCGGTCGCTGGTATAGTTTCAACCTGCCAGCGACTCGAGCCTCCCATGACGGTAACCAACGCCCCGATCCTGATCACCGGTGCCGGCCAGCGTGTCGGCCTTTATTGTGCCGAGCGCCTGCTGGACGAAGGCCACGCGGTGATTTTCAGCTACCGCAGTGAACGCCCAGGCGTTGAGGCCTTGCGCGCGCGCGGCGCGCTTGGCGTGTTTGCCGACTTCTCCACTGAAGCCGGGATTCTGGCCTTTATCGCCGAGCTGAAAACCCATACCGACAGCCTGCGTGCGATCATCCACAACGCGTCGGCGTGGGTTGCAGAAACACCCGGCGACGAAAGCCGCGCCTTTGCCGACATGTTCAGCGTGCACATGCTTGCGCCGTATCTGATCAACCTGCATTGTTCACCTTTACTGCAACGCTCGACACCGGCCGATATCGTGCACATCAGCGATGACGTGGTGCGCAAGGGCAGCCGCCAGCACATCGCCTACTGCGCCACCAAGGCCGGCCTCGACAGCCTCACGCTGTCGTTCGCCGCGCAGTTTGCGCCGCTGATCAAGGTCAACGGCATCGCGCCGGCGATGGTGATGTTCAACGCGGGCGACGATGCGGCATACCGCGCCAAGGTACTGGCCAAGTCGGCGCTGGGCATCGAGCCTGGGCCTGATGTGATCTACCAGAGTGTGCGTTACCTGCTGGACAACCCGTATGTCACCGGAACCACCCTGACCGTCAACGGCGGGCGGCATATCAAGTAAGCCGTTTGTGAGGATGTTGTATGACCTTATCCCTGCCCCAACACTACCGCGAAATCCTCAAAGGCCTGGGCGAAGACCCGGAGCGCGAAGGCTTGCTCGACACCCCCAAGCGTGCCGCCAAGGCCATGCAGTACCTGTGTCATGGCTACGAGCAGGACCTGGAAACCATCGTCAACGGCGCATTGTTCGCCTCCGATAACGACGAGATGGTGATCCTCAAGGACATCGAGCTGTATTCGCTGTGCGAGCACCACTTGCTGCCCTTTATCGGCAAGGCCCACGTGGCCTATATACCGACCGGCAAGGTGCTGGGCCTGTCGAAGCTGGCGCGCATTGTCGACATGTACGCGCGGCGCCTGCAGATCCAGGAAAACCTCACGCGGCAGATCGCCGACGCGATCCAGCAAGTCACCCAGGCCGCAGGCGTGGCGGTGGTGATCGAAGCCAAACATATGTGCATGATGATGCGCGGCGTGGAAAAACAGAATTCAACCATGAACACCTCGGTGATGCTCGGCGCGTTCCGCGAGTCGAACACCACGCGCATGGAGTTCCTGCAACTGATTGGACGGAGCAAGTAGCAATGCCACAACTTCAACCAGGCATGGCGCGCATCCGGGTCAAGGACCTGTGCCTGCGCACCTTTATCGGCATCAACGAAGACGAGATCAACAACAAGCAGGACGTGCTGATCAACCTCACCATCCTGTATGCCGCCCAGGAAGCCGTGCGCGATAACGACATCGACCACGCGCTGAATTACCGCACCATCACCAAGGCGATCATCGCCCACGTCGAAGGCAATCGCTTTGCCTTGCTGGAGCGCTTGACGCAAGAGCTGCTGGACCTGGTGATGAGCAATGAATCGGTGCTGTACGCCGAAGTCGAAGTGGACAAGCCCCATGCGCTGCGCTTTGCCGAGTCGGTGTCGATAACCCTCGCGGCGAGCCGCTAAGCCTCAAGCGGCTAGGCTTCAAGCCACAAGTTAAAGCCACAAGCTAAAGCCAACCACACTCCAACTTGCAGCTTGAAGCTTGCCCGCTTGAAGCTGTCTCAAAGAGACCACCATGAACGATCAACAACGCCTCGAACTCGAAGCCGCCGCCTTTCGCCGGCTGGTGGCCCACCTGGACAGCCGCAAGGATGTGCAGAACATCGACCTGATGAACCTCTCGGGCTTTTGCCGCAACTGCTTATCGAAGTGGTACAAGGCCGAGGCCGACGAGCGCCACATCGAGCTGAGCCTCGATGACGCCCGCGAAGTGGTGTACGGCATGCCGTATGCCGAGTGGAAAGCCCAATACCAGAAAGAAGCCAGCGCCGACCAACAGGCGGCGTTCGCCAAAGGAAAACCCCATGACTGATTTGAACACCCTGCGCGCCAGCCTCAACAGCGGCGAACATGTTTTTGCCGACACCCTGGCCTTTGTGGCTGCCGGTTACGACTACCAGCCGCAGGCTTTTACCAATGGCGGCGTAGAAAATGCCGCTGGCCAGAATGAGGGCTCGTGCAAGACCTTGGGCCTGGCGCTGCTGGAAGGCTTGAGCGATCAGGAAGCATTGCTGGCGTTTGGAGAGCATTACCGTTCGGTGGTGGCAACGCCAGAGGGCAGTGATCACGGCAATATCCGCGCGTTGATTGCGAACGGCTTGGCCGGCGTGAAGTTCACCGCACAGCCCCTGACCCGCAAATCCTGAGACAGATGCAAATCAAAATGTGGGAGCGGGCTTGCTCGCGAAGGCGGTGTATCAGAGAAATATTCTGTGACTGACACTCCGCATTCGCGAGCAAGCCCGCTCCCACATTTGATCTATGTTGCCCCTAAACCCTGGGCATAAAAAAACCGGCCTCTCAGCCGGTTTTTTTATTTCAACGGGTTTAGAACGAAGCGTCCTTCAAACCGTCGAGGTAACGCTCGGCGTCCAACGCCGCCATGCATCCGGCGCCGGCCGAGGTGATGGCCTGGCGGTACACGTGGTCAGCCACGTCACCGGCGGCGAAGATGCCTTCGATGTTGGTCGCAGTGGCGTTGCCTTCACGGCCGCCTTGTACCACCAGGTAGCCGTCTTTGGCTTCAAGCACGCCTTCGAACAGCGAGGTGTTCGGGGTGTGACCGATGGCGATGAACACGCCGTCGACTTTCAGCTCGTCGAAGCTGCCGTCGTTGTTTTTCAGGCGAGCACCGGTCACGCCCATGTTGTCGCCCAGGACTTCATCCAGGGTGGCGTTGAGCTTGAGGATGATCTTGCCTTCAGCTACACGGGCGTGCAGTTTGTCGATCAGGATCTTCTCGGCGCGGAAGGTCTCGCGGCGGTGAACCAGGGTCACGGTGCTGGCGATGTTGGCCAGGTACAGCGCTTCTTCCACGGCGGTGTTGCCGCCACCGACTACAGCGACCGGCTTGTTGCGGTAGAAGAAACCGTCGCAGGTCGCACAGGCGGAGACGCCTTTGCCCATGAACGCTTCTTCGGATGGCAGGCCCAGGTAACGGGCGCTGGCGCCGGTAGCGATGATCAGCGCGTCACAGGTATAGACACCGCTGTCGCCAGTCAGGCTGTAAGGCTTTTTCGAGAAGTCGACCTGGTTGATGTGGTCGAACACGATCTCGGTTTCAAAGCGCTCGGCGTGCTCTTTCATACGCTCCATCAGCACCGGGCCGGTCAGGCCGTGCACGTCGCCCGGCCAGTTGTCGACTTCAGTGGTGGTGGTCAACTGACCGCCTGCCTGCATGCCGGTAATCAGCAGCGGCTTGAGGTTGGCCCGGGCAGCGTAGACCGCAGCGCTGTAACCGGCAGGGCCGGAACCGAGAATAATCACTCGCGAATGACGGGTATCAGACATGACTCACTCCTATCGACCGCCCGGACCACAAGGCAGCTGGAATAAAAAAGGACCGCGAAGCACTTGGGGAAGGCTTGAACTCGCAGGCCCTGAAAATAATGGGTGCAGCGTATAGAGGGGGGCAAGATTAAGGAAATACGGAATAACAATCCAGCTCATAGGTGGTCTCTATGCAGTCGCCGCGGTTAATCGACACCCTGGTTGCCCAGATGTTACCGCTGATGTCGCCGCTTTCGCCGAAGAGGCAAAGCCGGTAAGGTCGGCGCGTTCGTCTTCTTGCTCGGAGTTATCCATGCCCGCCCCTGCTCTTTCTGGCCCGCAATACCTGCGTGAAGGCCTCAAACTGGTGTTGAGCCCTGGCCTGCGCCTGTTTGTACTGCTGCCGTTGGCGATCAACCTGGTGCTGTTCGTCGGTTTGATCTATTTCGCCGGCCATCAGTTCAGCCTGTGGGTCGACACCTTGATGCCGACGCTGCCTGGCTGGCTGAGTTTCCTCAGCTACATCCTGTGGCCCTTGTTTGTGGTGCTGGTGGTGTTGATGGTGTTTTTCACCTTCACCATGCTCGCCAATATCATCGCCGCGCCGTTCAACGGTTTTCTTTCGGAGAAAGTCGAGGTGGTGGTGCGCGGTACTGACGACTTCCCCGCCTTCAGCTGGGGCGAGTTGATGGCCATGGTGCCGCGCACCCTGGCGCGGGAAATGCGCAAGCTGGGTTACTTCCTGCCACGCGCCATCGGCCTGTTTATCCTGTCGTTCATTCCGGTGGTCAACCTGATCGCCGCGCCGCTGTGGCTGCTGTTCGGCGTGTGGATGATGGCGATCCAATACATCGACTACCCGGCAGACAACCACAAGCTGGGCTGGAACGAAATGCTCGCCTGGCTGCGTCAGAAGCGTTGGCAGAGCATGAGCTTTGGCGGCATTGTTTATCTGGTGCTGCTGGTGCCGGTGGTGAACCTGCTGATGATGCCGGCGGCGGTGGCGGGAGCCACGTTGTTCTGGGTGCGTGAGCAAGGTGCCGAGGCGATGGTGCGGCAGGCGGTCGCCAAGTCATAAATCCATCATCCTAAAGTCACAATGACGACATGGCCCACAGTGACACTGTGGGTCATGACGACAGCCTCGCTCCACATCACCCTGATTACTGAAACCTTCCCGCCGGAGATCAATGGGGTGGCCAATACCCTTGGCCGCCTGTGCGAGGGTTTGCGCGCGCGTGGCCATCAGGTTGAGTTGGTACGCCCGCGCCAGGGCGTCGATCAAAGCCGCCCCAGCGACGATGGATTGCTGCTGTGTCGCGGCTGGCCGTTACCGGGTTACCCGGGGCTGCAATGGGGCCAGTCGTCGATGCACAAGTTGCTGCGGCGTTGGACACGCCAGCGTCCGGACGTGCTGTACATCGCCACTGAAGGGCCGCTGGGGCTGTCGGCGCTACGTGCGGCGCGGCGCCTGGGGATCAGCGTGGTCAGCGGGTTTCACACAAACTTCCAGCAGTACTCCAATCAATATGGCTTGAGCCTGCTCAGCCGCATGGTCACCCATTACTTGCGCTGGTTTCACAACCGCTCGACCCTGACCCTGGTGCCCAGCGCCAGCCAGCGCCTGGAGTTGGAACGTCGCCACTTCCAGCGTCTGGGCATGTTGTCCCGCGGCGTCGACAGCCAGTTGTTCCACCCCGCCAAGCGCGATCATGCACTGCGTGAAAGCTGGGCGCTCAACAGCGACCAGATCGCCGTATTGCATGTGGGCCGCCTGGCACAGGAAAAAAATCTGGGACTGCTCAAGCGCTGCTTCGAAACCTTGCAGGACACCTACCCACTGCGCCAGATGAAACTGATCATCGTCGGCGACGGCCCGCAACGGGCGACGATGGAAAAGGAACTGCCCGAGGCGATTTTCTGCGGCACCCTGCGCGGTGAAGAACTGGCGCGGCACTACGCGTCCGGCGATGTGTTCCTGTTCCCCAGCCTGACCGAAACCTTCGGCAACGTGGTGCTGGAAGCCATGGCCTCGGGACTGGGTGTGGTGGCTTACGATCAGGCAGCCGCCACCCAGCATATTCGCCATGGCTACAACGGCGTGCTCGCAATGCCGGGGGATGAGGATGCGTTTTGTGACGCTGCCAACTGGCTGCTGGAAGATGCGGAGAGTTTGCGCCGCATGCGTTTGAATGCTCGCCAACATGCAAGCCGCCAGGGTTGGCCGGCAATCATTGAGCAGTTTGAACGTCAATTACGCGGGGTGTGCAAGGACGGGCACCCGGTGCCCGTCCTGTCGCCCCTTACACCAGGCTCGTCAACGCCTCACGACTGAACGGCAGAATGTCGCCCTCACGACCTTCGCGCACCTTCACGGCCCAGTCCGGGTCTACCAGCAGGGCACGGCCCACGGCAACCAGGTCGAACTCGTCGTTGTTCAGGCGCTCCAGCAGTTTTTCCAGGCTGGCCGGTTGTGCGACCTTGTCGGTGTTGACCATGAACTGCAGGAACTCGCCGTCCAGGCCCACGCTGCCCACGGTGATGGTCGGCTTGCCGGTGAGCTGGCGGGTCCAGCCGGCCAGGTTGAGGTCTGAGCCTTCGAATTCCGGTTCCCAGAACCGACGCGTGGAGCAGTGGAAAATATCCACACCGGCGTCGGACAACGGCTTGAGGAATTCAGCCAGCGCCTCGGGAGTTTGCACCAGGCGTGCGGTGTAGTCCTGCTGCTTCCACTGAGAAAAGCGCAAGATGATCGGAAAGTCCGGGCCGACGGCGGCGCGGGTGGCCTGGATCAATTCGATGGCAAAACGCGAGCGGTTAGCCAGGCTGCCGCCGTATTCGTCAGTGCGCTGGTTGCTGCCTTCCCAGAAGAACTGATCGACCAGATAGCCGTGGGCGCCGTGGATCTCCACACCATCCATGCCAATGCTCTGGGCATCCTTGGCGGCCTGAGCGAAGGCGTTGATCACGTCCTTGATGTCTTGCTGGGTCATGCCGTGAACGACGACGTTGCCGTCCTTGAGTTTTTCCATCGGGCCGTAGGCGGGCACGCTGGCGTCAGGCTCGGTACCGATACGGCGCACGCTGCCCACGTGCCACAGCTGCGGGACGATCTTGCCGCCTTCGGCGTGTACTGCGTCGACCACTTTCTTCCAGCCGGCCAATGCGGCCTCACCGTAAAAGTGCGGGACGTTCGGGTAGCCATTGGAGGCCTGGTGGCCGACCACCGTGCCTTCGGTGATGATCAGGCCCACACCCGCAGCGGCGCGGCGGCGATAGTACTCGATGACTTTGGAATTGGGTACGCCACCCGGCGAGAACGAACGGGTCATGGGCGCCATGACCACACGGGTGGACAGTTGCAGTGCACCGAGCTGGAAGGGTTTGAACAAAGCTTGGACGGGCATTGGGGGCACTCCACACAAGAGGGATTTATGATGTGGATAATATGGGCCGTGCAGCGTGCTGGGTAGCACTATTGATCTGGGTGATTAAGGGGTATGAAAGCAGTGGTTAGCGGCAAGCTTGAAGCTACAAGAGGGGCAGAACGCTTCCACTTGCAGCTTCAAGCTTGCCACTTGAAGCTGCACCGAAGGTGTTCAGCTCAGGGCTTTTTCGATGGCCTGTACGATCGTCGGATCATCCGGCGCGGTGCGCGGCGAGAACCGCGCAAGTACACGGCCGTCCTTGCCGAGCAGGAACTTCTCGAAATTCCAGGTGATATCCCCGGGAAACTCAGCGCCCTCGCCCGCCAGCAAGCGATACAGCTGATGGCGATCGTGGCCGTTGACGTCAAGCTTGCTGCCCAACGGAAAGGTCACGCCGTAGTTCAGGCTGCAGAACGCCTGAATTTCCTCTTCGGTGCCCGGCTCCTGGCCTGCAAACTGGTTGCATGGCAGGCCAAGCACAGTAAAACCCTGGCCCTTGTACTGCTGATAAAGGTTTTCCAAGGCCGCATATTGCGGGGTCAAACCACATTTGGAGGCCACGTTGACCACCAGCACCACTTGCCCCTTGAAGGGCGCCAGCGGCAGCTCTTGTCCGTCCAAAGCTTTGAGTTTCAGGTCGTGGAAAGCACTCATGACGAACTCCAGATATCCCATGTTCTTCGCGTTGCGGCAGTTCGAGATTACAGACCACAAGCCTGCAATCATAGACGCCGATTGAAAAACTCGCCCGCCGGTTACTGCGCGGTCGGCCAGGGCAAAATCGGAATCGCGGTGACCGCATTCTGCGGGCTGCCTTCGATCAGACGGTCGCTGTAGACCAGGTACACCAAGGTATTGCGCTTCTTGTCGAGGAAGCGCACCACCTGCATGGTCTTGAACACCAGCGAGGTGCGCTCCTTGAACACTTCGTCGCCATCCTTGAGCTCGCCCTTGAAGTGAATCGGGCCAACCTGACGGCAGGCTATCGACGCTTCGGCGCGGTCTTCGGCCAGGCCCAGGCCACCTTTGACGCCGCCGGTCTTGGCGCGCGACAAATAGCAGGTCACGCCGTCAACCTTGGGGTCATCAAACGCCTCGACCACTATGCGGTCGTTGGGGCCGACAAACTTGAACACCGTCGACACCTGGCCGATTTCTTCGGCCGAGGCCAGCAACGGCATGGCCAGCAGCAGGCCGAGTAATCCTTTCATGACACGCATCGTGTATTTCCTTTATTCAGACCAGGATCAGGTTATCGCGGTGAACCAGTTCCGGTTCGGCCATGTAACCCAAGAGTCCGACAATCGCGTCGGACGATTGTCCAATAATCTTCTGCGCTTCCAGTGCGCTGTAGTTGGCCAGGCCACGGGCGATCTCGCGACCATCGGGCGCCACACACACCACCATCTCGCCACGGCGGAAACTGCCCTGCACCAGCTTGACGCCGACCGGCAGCAGGCTCTTGTTGCCTTGGGACAAGGCAGACACAGCGCCGTCGTCCAGAACCAGCGTGCCCCGGGTTTGCAGATGACCGGCCAGCCATTGTTTGCGCGCCGCGAGCATGCCGCGTTCCGGCGACAGCAGCGTACCGATGCGCTCACCGGCCTTGAGGCGGTCCAGCACACGCTCCAGGCGCCCACCGACGATGATGGTGTGCGCGCCGGAACGTGCGGCCAGGCGAGCAGCTCGCAGCTTGGTCTGCATGCCGCCACGGCCCAATGCACCGCCGACACTGCCGGCCACGGCGTCCAGCGCCGGGTCATCGGCGCGCGCCTCATAAATAAGCTGGGCGTCGGGGTTGTTACGCGGGTCGGCGTCGAACATGCCGTCGCGGTCGGTGAGGATCACCAGCAGGTCGGCTTCCACCAGGTTGGCCACGAGCGCTGCCAAGGTGTCGTTGTCGCCGAAGCGGATTTCGTCGGTGACCACCGTGTCGTTCTCGTTGATCACCGGGATGACCTTGAGCTCAACCAGCGCACGCAAAGTGCTGCGGGCATTGAGGTAACGCTTGCGGTCAGACAGGTCGTCGTGGGTCAGCAGGATCTGCGCCGTGTGGCGGCCGTGCTCGGCAAAGCTCGATTCCCAGGCTTGCACCAGGCCCATCTGGCCGATGGCGGCGGCGGCTTGCAGTTCGTGCATCGCGCTGGGTCGCGCGGTCCAGCCGAGGCGGCTCATCCCGGCGGCAACTGCCCCGGACGACACCAGCACCAACTCAACACCGGCCTCATGCAAGGCCACCATCTGCTCGACCCAGACGCTCATGGCTGCGCGATCCAGACCTTTGCCATCCGCCGTCAGCAGCGCACTTCCGATCTTTACGACCCAGCGCTGCGCACCTGTCACTTTGCTCCGCATCATCTTCAACCTTAGAGTGAGGGCCGCGCGACCCAGCGCGCCCCATAACGTTATACCCGGATACTAAAACGCCGCTCCATAGGGAGCGGCGTTCAAGTTTACTGCAACGAATCAGTCGCGCACGTAAATGATTTCCGGACCGTCTTCATCATCCACGTCTTCTTCGTCCCAATCGTCGTCGCCGATGTCATGGACCGACTTCACGCCGCTGCGGCGCAGAGCACGCTGGTCGTCCAGGGCCTGCAACTGGGCGCGGGCTTCGTCTTCGATCTGCTGGTCGAGCTCGGCGAGTTCGGCCTTGAAGACCGGGTCGGCCGCCAGGCGGTCGGCACGGTCTTCGAGGTAGCGCATAATGTCGCGGGTCAGGCGCTCGGTGCCTTCTTTGGCGATGGCCGAGATCACGTAGACCGGGCCTTCCCACTCCAGGCGATCAACGATTTCCTTGACGCGCTCTTCGTGCTCTTCTTCGAGGATCTGGTCGCACTTGTTCAGCACCAGCCAGCGGTCACGCTCGGCCAGGGCCGGGCTGAACTTGGTCAGCTCGCTGACGATCACTTCGGCGGCGTCCGGTGCGCTGGTGTCATCCAGCGGCGCCATGTCGACGAGGTGCAGCAGCAAACGGGTACGCGACAAGTGCTTGAGGAAGCGAATCCCCAGGCCAGCACCGTCGGAAGCCCCCTCGATCAAGCCAGGAATATCGGCGATCACGAAGCTTTTCCAGCGGTCTACGCTGACCACGCCCAGGTTTGGCACCAGGGTGGTGAACGGGTAGTCGGCAACTTTCGGCTTGGCAGCCGAGACCGAACGGATGAAGGTACTTTTACCGGCGTTCGGCAAGCCCAACAGGCCCACGTCCGCCAGCACTTTCATCTCCAGCTTGAGGTCACGCTGCTCGCCAGGCTTGCCCGGCGTGGTCTGGCGTGGCGCACGGTTGGTACTGGACTTGAATCGGGTGTTACCCAGGCCGTGCCAGCCGCCCTGCACAACCATCAGCTTCTGGCCGGCTTTGGTCAGGTCGCCAATCACTTCCTGGGTAGCGGAATCGATGATCGTGGTGCCGACCGGTACGCGCAGCACCAGGTCTTCACCTTTTTTACCGGTGCAGTCGGTGCTGCCGCCGTTGGAGCCACGCTCGGCATCGAAGTGCCGGGTGTAACGATAGTCGACCAGGGTGTTGAGGTTTTCGTCGGCCATCATGTAGATGGAACCGCCGTCACCGCCGTCACCGCCGTTTGGGCCACCGTTTTCGATGAATTTTTCGCGACGGAAACTCATGCAACCGTTACCGCCGTCGCCTGCTTTTACTCGGATGGAAACTTCATCAACGAACTTCATAACAAAACGCCTCTCGTCGCATGGACGAGCTTAAGAAACCAAGACATAAGACTCTTGCAAAAATGAGCGCAGCGACCTCAGAAAACGACCGCACATCCAGCGCCTGAGCCCATCACAAACAGCTTTGCAAGAGACTCACTCCACAAACGAAAAAGCCCCGTCGCGAGACAGGGCTTTTCCAGCGATCGCGCAATTAAGCGGCGACAACGCTCACGTAACGGCGGTTGAACGCGCCTTTTACTTCAAACTTGATCACGCCTTCGATTTTAGCGAAGAGGGTGTGATCTTTACCCATGCCAACACCGTAACCGGCGTGGAATTGGGTGCCGCGCTGACGCACGATGATGTTGCCCGGAATGATTTTCTGGCCGCCATACATCTTAACGCCAAGGCGTTTGGCTTCTGAGTCGCGACCGTTACGGGTACTACCACCAGCTTTTTTGTGTGCCATGAGTCAATTCTCCTAGTGAGGAATTAGGCTGAAATTAAGCCTGAATACCGGTGATTTTGATCTCGGTGTACCACTGGCGGTGGCCCATACGCTTCATGTGATGCTTACGACGACGGAACTTGATGATGCGGACTTTATCGTGACGACCTTGGGAGATCACTTCAGCCACAACGGTAGCGCCAGCAACAACTGGAGCGCCGATGTTCACGTCATCGCCATTAGCGACCAACAGAACGCGATCAAAGGTAACGGATTCGCCAGTAGCGACTTCCAGTTTTTCGATCTTCAGGTATTCACCTGGGGCGACCTTGTATTGCTTGCCACCAGTAACAATTACTGCGTACGACATGGTATTTCTCCGATAATCCTGCTCACCCAGCGCTTTATAAGAAAAGGTATTGGCTGGCATGGCTGCATGGGATGGACGTCCCGAATGCAATTGCGTAAGGCAGGTGCTGCCCAGGAAGTTCAGGGTGCGCGATTGTACGCAAGGTAAATGGGTGTTGCAAGTGGCCGTCTATCGCGCCTTGACACCCGGGGGTCAGGGTCCTAGCATGCCGCGCAACCCTTCTGGAGCGACTGTCGCTGATGCAACCCCAAGCTTTCTACCGCGCGGTCGCGGACGATTTTAGCGCCGTCGACGGCATCATCAAGCAGCAGCTGACGTCTAAAGTGCCGCTGGTCTCCAAAATTGGCGACTACATTACGTCGGCGGGCGGTAAACGCCTGCGTCCTTTATTAGTGTTGCTGTGTGGCAAGGCCCTGGGCCGCGAAGGCGATGACCTGCGCCTGCTGGCCGCCACCATCGAATTCCTGCACACCGCCACCCTGCTGCATGACGACGTGGTCGACATGTCCGGTATGCGCCGTGGCCGCGAGACGGCCAATGCGATGTGGGGCAATGCCCCCAGCGTACTGGTAGGCGACTTCCTGTATTCGCGCTCGTTCGAAATGATGGTCGAACTGGGCTCGATGCCGGTGATGAAGATTCTTTCACAAGCCACGCGCATCATCGCCGAAGGCGAAGTGTTGCAGCTGTCGAAGGTCCGCGACGCCAGCACCACTGAAGAAACCTACATGGAAGTGATTCGCGGCAAAACCGCGATGCTCTTCGAAGCCTCGACCCACAGCGCCGCCGCCCTGTGTGGCGCAACGGCCGAACAGGCCGAAGCCCTGCGCACCTTTGGTGATCACCTGGGCGTGGCCTTCCAGCTGGTGGACGACCTGCTCGACTATAAGGGCGACGCCGAGACCCTGGGCAAGAACGTCGGTGACGACCTGGCCGAGGGTAAGCCGACCCTGCCGCTGATTTACACCATGCGCGAAGGCACGCCGGAACAGGCCGCCCTGGTGCGCAAGGCGATCCAGAAAGGCGGGATCGAAGACCTCGAAGCTATCCGTGCAGCGGTAGAAGCCTCGGGTTCGCTGGAATACACCGCACAGCTGGCGCGTGACTACGTGGCCCGTGCCATCCAGTGCCTCGAAGCCCTGCCAGCCAGCGAATACCGGGATGCCCTGGTTGAGCTGAGCGAGTTTGCGGTAGCCCGTACGCACTGAGCAATATCTGCGAGCGCAGGCTTGTGTGGGAGCGGGCTTGCTCGCGAATGCGGAGTGTCAGTCACCGAAAGTATTACTGACCCGACGCCTTCGCGAGCAAGCCCGCTCCCACATTTAGACCCCATTAGCAACTCGCTGCCCGCTGCAACCACAAAACCCTATATAATGTGCGACTTTTAGCCATCCTGACTCTAAAGGAGCTTTAGTGAGCACGTTGCCACCCTGCCCGAAATGCAATTCCGAGTACACCTACGAAGACGGCGCCCAGCTGATCTGCCCGGAATGCGCCCACGAGTGGTCCGCCAATGGCGAGGCCGAAGTGGCGGGCGACGAAACCGTGAAGAAAGACTCTGTGGGCAATGTCCTGCAAAACGGCGACACCATCACCGTGATCAAGGACCTCAAGGTCAAGGGCACGTCCCTGGTGGTCAAAGTCGGCACCAAGGCCAAGAACATCCGCCTGTGCGACGGCGATCACGATATCGATTGCAAGATCGACGGTATCGGCCCGATGAAACTCAAGTCCGAGTTCGTGCGCAAAGTCTGAACCTGCTGCATCCATCCCGTGCCCGCCGCGGGGTGGCGTTTTGCCCTCTGCGCTGACCTGTCTCAATATCCACACAGAAAAACCAGGAAACCGCCAATAGGCACTTGCTATTCTACGAATAAGAATTATTCTCATTGAAACTTTATCAAGGAGAACGACCATGACTTATTTGATAGATGCCTGGCTGGACCGCCCACACCCTTACCTGCGGATCCTGCACCGGGAAACCGGCGAAGTCTGTGCGGTGCTGGAGGAAGAAGCGTTGAGCGAACTGCAGGACCAGGGCGACCTGGACGTGAACGGCCTGAGCTCAAGTGAACCCGGCGTGCTGAAAGAGGTGGTGCGTAACTTGTTTCTGTTTTGCTATGCCCGAGCGTTGCGCCCGGCGACAGAGTTGCAGGGTAAGTTTCATCCATGAACCATCACGCAGAATCCGCAGGTGCGGGCTTTATGTGGGAGCGGGCTTGCTCGCGAAAGCGGTGTGTCAGTCACTGAATGTGTATCTGAACTACCGCATTCGCGAGCAAGCCCGCTCCCACACAAGCCCAACACCCATAGAACTCAGCGGGTATTACAGAACGTCGAGCAGCTCAACGTCGAACACCAGAACGCTGTGCGGCGGGATGCTGCCAACACCTTGAGCGCCATAAGCCAGTTCGCTCGGCACGTACAGGCGCCATTTGCTGCCGGCATTCATCAATTGCAGGGCTTCGGTCCAGCCGGCGATCACGCCGCCTACCGGGAATTCTGCAGGCTCACCGCGCTCGTAGGAGCTGTCGAACACAGTGCCGTCGATCAGGGTGCCGTGGTAGTGAGTACGCACTTGGTCTTCACGGCTCGGCTTGGCGCCGCTACCTGCAGTCAGCACTTCAAATTGCAGGCCGGAAGCCAGGGTGGTGATGCCATCACGCTTGGCGTTTTCAGCCAGGAACTCCAGGCCAGCGCCAGCAGCCGCTTCTGCCTTGGCAGCCGCTTCGGCTTGCATGATTTCACGGATCACTTTGAAGCTGGCCGCCATTTGCTCTTGGTCAACACGGCTTGGCTTGCCGTCGAACGCATCGGTCAGGCCGGCCAGGATGGCGTCGATGCTCACGCCTGGTGGCGGGTTGTCGCGCAGTTGGTCGCCCAACTGACGGCCGATACCGTAGCTGACGCGGGTTTCGTCGGTGGACAGATTAACTTCGGACATGAAGAGGCTCCGCTGTAGGGCAGCACGGTTTCCCGTGCCATCCAGAACTAAAAGGGCCCGCAGACTAGCACACAAGAGCCGCCTCTGATCAGCCCCCCGGCTGCCGCCTTAAGAGGATCCAACCTTGCAGTAGCGACCCTTCGTCGCACCCGTAAGAAATGTATTTCAGAATCATCCCCCGCCGCCGATACAGCGCTACAAACTTTGGCTGGCTCAAACAACAACACCGTCCAGCAGACATACATCATTCTTGCGGAGCATTCGATGAATAGCTGGTTCGGCAACATCAGCGTCAACCTCAAACTCGGCCTGGGCTTTGGCCTGGTGCTGGTCCTCACCTCGATCCTGGCCCTGACCGGCTGGACCAGCCTGGGCGGCTTGATTGACCGTAGCAACTGGATGAGCGACATCACCCAGCTCAACGCGTCCCTGACCAAGCTGCGCATCGTGCGCCTGCAATACATGCTCGCCAATGGCGACGAAGCCGTGGCACAGAACGTCCAGACCAGCCTCGACGCCTTCACTGCCCAGCAACAGAAACTGCTGGACAGCTTCAAGAGCCCGGAAAACCTCAAGCTGCTCACCGACCAGAAAGCCGTTATCACGGCTTACCAGCAGTCGCTGAACAAAATGCGTGAGGCCTACCGTAACGGCAACGCCGCACGCCAAGTGATGGGCGACAAGGCCGACATCGCCAACGGGCAGATCGACGCACTCGAAGCCAGCGTACAGCAAGCGCCCGACAGCCCGGAGCGTTTCGCCCAGTACCAGGCCGTGTCGCACGCCAAGCAAGAGTTCCAACTGGCGCGCTATGATGTGCGTGGCTACACCAACTCCCCCAGTGCAGAAACCGAAGCCCGCGCCGCTGCACAAATCGAAAAAGCCGTCGCTGGTTTGAAAAGCCTGAGCACCGCGTTTGGCACCAGCCAACAAAGCGCGCTGACGTCGCTGGAAACCGCACTCGGTGCCTATCGCAGCGCCGTACAAAGCTACAAGGCCGCCAACGCCAATATCGTCACTGCGCGCGCCGAAATGACCACCCAGGGTGCCGATATCGTCACCATCAGCGACAAGCTCTACGACATTCAACTCGACCGCCGCGACGCCGAAAGCACCCAGGCCCGCAGCCTGCAATTGATCAGCACCTTGCTGGCGTTGCTGGTCGGCATCATCGCGGCGCTGGTCATCACCCGCCAGATCACTCGCCCGATCCAGGACACCCTGGCCGTGGTGGAACGCATCGCTTCCGGTGACCTGAGCCACAACATCCAGGTGACCCGCCGCGATGAACTCGGCGTATTGCAGCAAGGTATCCAGCGCATGGGCACCACCCTGCGCGAACTGATCAGCGGCATTCGCGACGGCGTTACCCAGATCGCCAGTGCCGCCGAAGAGCTGTCGGCCGTGACCGAGCAGACCAGTGCCGGCGTGAACAGCCAGAAAATCGAAACCGATCAAGTCGCCACTGCGATGCATGAGATGACCGCCACCGTGCAGGAAGTCGCGCGCAACGCCGAGCAAGCGTCCCTGGCCGCCGCCGACGCCGATGGTCAAGCCCGCGCCGGCGACAAAGTGGTGGCCGAGGCCATCGCCCAGATCGAACGCCTGGCCGCCGAAGTGGCGCGCTCCACCGACGCCATGACGCACCTGCAGCAAGAGAGCAACAAGATCGGCAGCGTGATGGACGTGATCAAGGCCGTGGCCGAGCAGACCAACCTGTTGGCGCTCAACGCGGCGATTGAAGCGGCGCGTGCCGGTGAAGCCGGTCGTGGCTTTGCCGTGGTGGCCGACGAAGTGCGAGGCCTGGCCCAGCGCACACAAAAATCCACCGAGGAAATCGAAGGCTTGGTCGCCGGTTTGCAGAACGGCACCCAGCAAGTGGCCACGGTGATGAACAACAGCCGCAGCCTTACCGATAGCAGCGTCGAGCTGACGCGCAAGGCCGGTGTATCGCTGGAAAACATCACGCGTACCGTGTCGAACATCCAGTCGATGAACCAGCAGATTGCAGCGGCCGCCGAGCAACAGAGCGCCGTGGCTGAAGAGATCAGCCGCAGCATTGTGAACGTGCGCGATGTGTCGGAGCAGACGGCTACGGCGAGTGATGAGACGGCTAAATCGAGCGTGGAACTGGCGCGTTTGGGCAGCCAGTTGCAGCAGATGGTCAGTCATTTCCGGGTGTAAAAACCCAACGCTGACTACGCACAATCTCTGTGGCGAGGGAGCTTGCTCCCGTTGGGTCGCGCAGCGGCCCCTACTGAAGTTGATCGATATTTTAAGTTGGGAGCGCGGTGAATGCCTTGGGGCTGCTGCGCAGCCCAACGGGAGCAAGCTCCCTCGCCACTGGCAAACTTAGACATACTCGGCTTGCCCTGAGTCCCTTGGACCTCAGCCCTCGCCTTCCTCAACAAACACCAGCCGATTCCCAAACGGGTCCTTGATGCTCATCTCCCGCGAGCCCCAAGGTGTTTCTTCAACCCCAGGCTTGGCATACCGGTAGTCCTTGGCCAGCAACTGCTGCTGGTAGTCGTCCACGCCTTGCGCCTGAATCCGCACCGCCGAGCCCGGCGAAGCATCGCCATGGTGTTCGGACAAATGCAGCACGCATTCGCCCAGCGACACCTGTAGATACAACGGGAAATTCGCCTCAAAGCGGTGCTGCCAATCCACCTTGAACCCCAGGAAGTTGACGTAGAACTCCAACGCCTTGGCCTCGTCGAAGATCCGCAAAATCGGGGTGACTTTTCCTAAGTGCATGGCAACCGCTCTGTGTATGAATGCGCCCACTATAGAGACGAAAAACCGCCACGCAAATCCCCGTTGCGCGCGAGGAACAGCCCCGGCCGCTGCCCATTGGCCTGCCCATCGCTATAACTCAGCACGCCATTGACCCATACGCCATCAATCCCCTCGGCGGCGCGCTGCGGCTCTTTGAAATCCGCCACATCACGCACCCGCACCGGATCGAACAACACCAGGTCGGCCCAGTGCCCTTCACGAATTTCTCCACGCTCGGCCAGGCCAAAACGCGCCGCCGACAACCCGGTCATCTTGTGCACCGCCGTGTGCAGTGGAAATAACCCTACATCCCGGCTGAAATGCCCCAACACCCGTGGAAACGCGCCCCACAAACGCGGATGAGGAAACGGGTCTTCCGGCAAGCCATCCGAGCCCACCATCGACAACGGATGCGCCAAAATCCGTCGCACATCCGCCTCATCCATCCCGTAGTACACCGCCCCTGCCGGTTGCAGGCGACGTGCCGCATCCATCAGCGAAACATCCCACTCGGCCGCGATGTCCTGCAAGTCGCGCCCGCCGACCTCCGGGTGCGGTGTTGACCAGGTAATAGTGATACGAAACGCGTCAGTGACCTGCTTCAAATCCAGCGTCGACGAGCTGGCGGCATAGGGATAGCAATCACACCCGACCGGATGGGTTTTCGCTGCCAACTCCAACGATGCCAACAGTTGCGGGCTGCGCCCCCAATTGCCCGCACCGGCACACTTGAGGTGGGAAATGATCACCGGTGCCTGCGCATGTCGGCCAATCAGAAACGCCTCGTCCATCGCCTCCAGCACCGGTTCGAATTCGCTGCGCAAATGCGTGGTGTACACCGCACCAAACGCCGTGAGCTCTTCACTGAGTTGCAGCACTTCGTCAGTCTCGGCATTGAACGCGCTGGCGTAGGCCAGGCCTGTGGATAAACCGAGGGCACCCGCCTGCAAACTCTCCTGCAACTGCACGCGCATGGCGGTAATTTCGCCGGGCGTGGCGGTGCGGTGCAGGTCGTCCATATGGTTGCTGCGCAAGGCGGTGTGGCCGATCAAGGCGGCAACGTTGACTGCCGGATGAGCACTTTCCACCGCCGCACGATAGTCGGCAAAACGTGGATAGGCGAATGCCTCACGCGACCCCAGCAGGTTCATCGGGTCCGGCGGATCGCTACGTAAACTCACCGGCGATGCGCTGATGCCGCAGTTGCCGACAATCACCGTGGTCACGCCCTGGCTGAGCTTGGGCAGCATCTGCGGGTGGCGGATCACCACCGTGTCATCGTGGGTGTGCACGTCGATAAAACCCGGCGCCAATACGCGGCCACTGGCATCGACTTCATGCTCGCCGGTTGCGTTCGACAAATCGCCGATCGTCTCGATGCGCCCGGCGCGCAGCCCCACATCGGCGACATAGCCCGGCGTATTGCTGCCATCAATGATCAGCGCCTGGCGGATCAGCGTGTCGTACTTCATATCAGTCTCCAAGCGGCAGGCTGTCAGGGCCGCCGCGATAATCGTCGAGGGCCAGCTTGATCCGGCGCAGGCGTTCCTGGTTGTCGTCCGGCAGGGCCAGTGCCAGCTCGGTCGCAAGCAGGTCGATGGCCAACAGCATGCCGTAGCGCGCCGCGGTGGGCTTGTAGATAAAACTGGTTTCGGCCGGTTGCAGCGGCAGTAATACATCCGCCAATTCGGCCAGGGGTGAGTCGGCCAGGGTGATGGCGATGATGGGGGCATCGTAGCTACGCGCCAGTTTCACAACGTCCAACAGTTCTGGCGTCAGCCCGGTGAGCGAGCACACGATCAGCACCTGCTCCGGGCCTAACGTGGCCGCCGTGACCCGCATCATCACCGGGTCATGGCTGGCGGCAATCGGGTAGCCCAGCCGCACCAGGCGCACCTGCAATTCGTCGCTGCACAGGCTCGATGGGCCGCCCATGCCGAACGCGTGAACCATCCGCGCCTTGCCCAACAGGCCGACCGCATCAACGAAACTGGCCTGGTTAAACCCCGACAGGTGCTGACGCAACGTCGCTTCGATATCGCCCAGAATCTGCCGGTGAAACGCCGACTGCTCCGGCAACCCGGCCGGGTCGAGGAAGCGACTGCCCACGCCACTGGCCTGGGCCAGTTGCAGGCGCAAATCACGTAAATCACGGCAGCCGACGCTGCGGGCAAAACGCGACAAGGTTGCCGTGCTGACCTCGGCCCGTTGCGACAACGCTTCCAGGCTGGCCGACGCCGCAAAGCCCACGTCATCGAGCATCAGCTTGGCGATACGGCCTTCACCGGCGCTGAACGAATCCTGACGGGCGCGGATCTGGTAGAGGATGTCCATGACGGCTCCGGCTTACAAAATGAGGCTTATAAAACAAGGCTTATAAAACAAGAGACAGGCCATAGGTGAGACCGAATGCAACCACCGAAATCAAAGTCTCCAACACGGTCCAGGTCTTGAAGGTCTGGATCACCGTCATATTGAAGTATTCCTTGATCAGCCAGAAGCCGCCGTCGTTTACGTGGGAAAAGATCACCGAGCCCGCGCCGGTCGCCAGCACCAGCAGTTCAGGGTGTGGATAACCCAGGCCCATGGCGACGGGCGCGACCACACCGGAGGCGGTGGTCATGGCCACAGTGGCCGAGCCGGTGGCGATGCGCATCAACGCGGCAAACAGCCAGCCCATCACCAGCGGCGACAGGTGAAAGGCATGCGCCAGGCCGAGAATTTCATTGGTCACGCCCGCGTCCACCAGGATGCGGTTCAAGCCGCCGCCCGCGCCCACCAGCAAGGTGATACTGGCGGTCGGCGCCAGGCATTCATTGGTGAACTTGAGGATCGCTTCGCGGTTGAAACCCTGGGCCAAACCCAGGGTCCAGAAACTCACCAGCGTGGCGACCAGCAGCGCGATCACCGAGTTGCCGATAAACAGCAGGAATTGGTTGAAGCCTGTGCCCGGAGTGGAAATCACGTTGGCCCAACCGCCGATCATCATCAGCACCACCGGAAGCAGGATGGTGCCCATAGTCAGGGCAAAACTTGGCAAGCGGGTACGCGGCTCGCGCTCGATAAACTGGCGTTCCAGTGGGTTTTCCGCCGGCAGGTGAATACGCGGCACGATGAACTTGGCGTACACGGGACCGGCGATGATCGCGGTAGGAATGCCGATCAGAATCGCATACAGCACGGTCTGCCCCACCGAGGCGTTATACGCCAGCACCGCCATCATCGCCGCCGGGTGCGGCGGAACCAGCGCGTGTACCACCGACAGACCGGCGACCATCGGCAAGCCGACCATCAGGATCGACACGCCCACCCGCCGCGCCACGGTAAAGGCGATCGGCACCAGCAATACAAAACCGACCTCGAAAAACAGCGGCAGCCCCACCAGGAACGCGATACACACCATCGCCCAATGCGCGTTGCGCTCGCCGAAACGGTTGATCAGCGTGCGCGCCACCTGCTCGGCACCGCCGGATTCGGCCATCATCTTGCCGAGCATGGTGCCCAACGCCACCACCAGGGCGATATGCCCAAGGGTCTTGCCGACGCCCGCCTCATACGAGCCCATGATAGTGTCCGCCGGCATACCGGCCATCAAGGCCAGGCCGATAGACACCAGCGTGATGACGATAAACGGGTTGAGTCGGTAACGTGCAATCAGCACGATCAATGCAATGATGGCGATGGCAGCGTATGCCAACAGCCCAAAGCCCAGTGGTGCGGCCATGCGGTACTCCTTGGAAAGGGTCACGTCGAATTGGTTGTGAAACTCATAAATCATTACCGGGTTTAATTTTCAAATTTTATGAAAGTAATTTTCGCCCACAGATAAGCGCTGTCGCTTTGGGACATGCCCAACGCCAGTCGATGAAAATTCGGGGGGTGTTCTTACATGAAGTTTTTTGCGTGCGGAAACTCAGTTGCCAGGGCCGAGTCTCAGATGACAGGCCTATCCACAACCAGGAAAACCAAGAATGAAGCGCAAGACCCTGCTTGTTCCTTTCGCCGCCAGCGCACTGCTGCTGGCCTTTTGCGGCAGCGCCTCGGCCAGCGACAACGCGGCCTTGAAGAAATGCATGGACGGCGCCAACACCACCGCCGACATGGTCAATTGCAACGCCAAGGAAGCCAAGGTGCAGGATGAGCGCCTGAACAAGGCCTATAAAACTGCCCTCGCCGCCCAGGAAGGAGCACGTAAACAGCAATTGCAGGACGTTCAGCGCCTGTGGATCAAATTCCGCGACGCCAATTGCGGCTTTGCGGGCTCAGCCACCGGCGGCACCATTGATCAGGTCAATGGCTCCGGCTGCCTGCTGGACATGACCCAGACCCGCGCCCAGGAGCTGGAAGACCTGGTCGGGCCGTGATCGTCAGTCGTGATGAACCTTCGCGCGCTTGAGCAGCTTCTTGCAGCGCTCCGACAAATGCAGCACCCGCAAGTGCTTGCCGGCCTTGGTATAGCGCTCGCGCAGGGTCATCAGCGCAGCAATGGCTGAGTAGTCGACAAAGCTCAGGTGACGGCAATCGAGCGTCACCTGGGCCGGGTCGTTGGCCGGGTCGAACTGGCTCAAAAACGGCGTGGTCGAGGCGAAGAACAACGTGCCGTGCAGGCGATACAGCTTGCTGCCATCCGCTTCCAGATGCTCATCGGCATACAACTCACGGGCCTGTTGCCAGGCGAAGTTCAGCGCCGCAATCACGATGCCGCACAGCACGGCAGTGGCCAGGTCGGTGAACACGGTAATCACCGTTACCGCAATAATCACCAACACGTCGTTGACCGGCACCTTGTTGATCACCCGCAGCGACGCCCAAGCGAAGGTCTGCTGGGACACCACGAACATCACCCCCACCAGCGCCGCCAGCGGAATGCGCTCGATCAGCGGCGACAGAAACAGAATGAACAACAGGATCATCACCCCGGCAAACACCCCGGAGAAACGCCCGCGCCCGCCGGAGCTTAAGTTGATCACGGTTTGCCCGATCATCGCGCAACCGCCCATGCCACCAAACAGGCCCGAGACCATATTCGCCGCGCCCAAGGCCACGCTTTCGCGGTCGGGGTAACCACGTGTTTCGGTGATTTCGTCGGTGAGGTTCAGGGTCAGCAGGGTTTCCAAGAGGCCAACCATCGCCATCAGGAACGCATAAGGCGCGATGATGCCGAGGGTTTCCAGGCTCCACGGGATCTGTGGCAACGCAAAGGTCGGCAGGCCGCCGGCGATGTGGGCCATGTCGCCCAACGTGCGGGTTGGCAAGCCCAACAAGTACACCGCCAGCCCGACGCCCAAAATCGCCACCAGCGCGGGCGGCACGGCGCGGGTCAGGCGTGGCAACAGGTAGACAATCGCCATGGTTGCCGCCACCAGCCCGGTCATCACGTACAACGGCGTGCCGCTCAGCCAGGTTTCACCGCTTTTGAAATGTTCCAACTGTGCCAGCGCAATGATGATCGCCAGGCCGTTGACGAACCCGAGCATCACCGAGTGCGGCACCATGCGCACCAGTTTGCCCAGGCGTAACAGGCCAAACGCAACCATGATCAGCCCGCCCAGCAGCACCGTTGCGAGCAGATACTCCACGCCGTGTTGCACCACCAGCGCCACGATCACCACTGCCATCGAGCCCGCCGCGCCCGAGACCATGCCCGGCCGGCCGCCGAACAAGGCGGTGAGCGTGCAGATGATAAAGGCGCCGTAGAGGCCCATCAGCGGGTTGAGGTGAGCCACCAGGGCAAAGGCGATGCATTCGGGCAGCAGCGCGAAAGACGTGGTGAGGCCGGCCAGGGCGTCGGCGCGCAGACGGGTGAGGTTCATGAGGTACCAGGGAGTAGCGAGGGATATGGCGGGGGATGGTACGGAATTGCGGCGGGTGGGGCCAGTAAAGTGTCAGTCAGGTAGACCGAGTGGCACCCTTCGCGAGCAAGCCCGCTCCCACATTTGACTGCATTCCAAAGCTGGAACGCGGTCAGTGTGGGAGCGGGCTTGCTCGCGAAGGGCGCGCCGCAGTGCTAAGCCATCACACCATCTCGTTGCGAATCCACTCCACCACCGACGTGCGCTTCGGCGCCCAGCCCAGCAATTCACGCGCATGTTTGCCACGCACCCGGCTGTTGGAACCCAGGCCATAGTTGGCCATTTCATAGCCCCACTCGGCCTCAGCCTCGGCCAATGGCCAGTCCTGCGGCTCGCCCAGGTTCAGTGCCTGGGCAATCGCGGTGGTCATGTCGACAAACGCCGCTTCGCTGCTTTCCACAAAGTAGAACGTGCCCGGAACGTTCTTGGTCAAGGCCAGCAGATACAGGGCCACCACGTCTTCAATGTGTACGTTGGACCAAATGTTCTGGCCAGTGCCCACATGGCGCACCACGCCGCTCTTACGCGCCTGTTTGAGCAGTCGTGGCAATTGCACGCTGTCACGCTTCACGCCCAGGCTGTGGCCGTAGATCAAGGTATTGCAGATGACTGCCGAGTTCACGCCGTCTTTGGCGGCTGCCAGCATCAGGTTGTCGATGGCCACGCGCGCGGCCTTGTCGACGGTCGGCTCCGGCAGGTTGTCTTCAACGTAGATGACATCGCTGGATTTACCGCCCGACGCATCACCGACAATGCTCGAACCGCTGGTGTGCAGGAACGGCTTGTTCGAACCTTTCAAGGCCGCCAGCAAGGTTTCGACGGCAGCGCGATGGTCGCTGCTGGCGGCATTGATCACCGCATCAGCTTTAGAAGCCTGTGCGGTCAACACGTCAGCGTCATCCAATGTGCCGATCACGGGCGTAATACCCAGGGCCGTCATTTCAGCCGCTTGCTCGGCGCTGCGCACCAGGCCGGTGACGGTGTGGCCGGCCTTGACCAGGCCGGTGGCGATGGAGCCGCCGATAAAACCTGCTGCGCCGGTGATGAATACGTTCATGGAGGTTGCTCCTGACTGGGTAAGTGATGGGCCCAGTATCAAGGACTCATTCCTGCCGAATAAGCCCATGTTGCCCAATTCAATCTTGCGCACAGGTCACGAATCAGCAGGCATACCGCGCAAGCTTGGTTTGAATGAAATCCAGGAAGCACTGGATGCGCAGCGCCAACTGCGAGTTACGGTAGAACACCGCGTGGATCGGCTGGCGATAGCCGCTGTTGAAGGCTTCCAGCACCGGCACCAGGCGGCCGGCATCGATATCGGCGATGGTCATGAAGTTCGACAGGCAGCAAATGCCCTGCCCTTCCAGCGCCAACTGGCGCACGGTTTCGCCGCTGGAGGCGGCAATGCTCGGCTGGATCAGCCAGCGGTCGCCTTCCACGTGGCGCAGCGGCCAGTGGTTGAGGGTTTCGGTCTGGGTAAAGCCCAGCAGCGTATGGTCGGCCAACTCGGCCACCGTCTTCGGCGTGCCGAATTGCTTGAGGTAGTCGGGGCTGGCGAGAACATGCAGCGGCGTGCAGCCCAGTGAGCGCGCATGCAGGGTCGAGTCGGCCAGGGCACCGATGCGGATGGCAATGTCGGTGCTTTGCTCCAGCAGGTCGATGATCAGGTCATCGCTGTTCAGCTCCAGCTGGATATCCGGGTAGAGACGGCGAAACTCGGCAATGTACGGCACGATCCCATGCAGCATGAACGGCACGGCCGCATTGATGCGCAGGCGCCCGGACGGGTTCTTCTGGCGCGACGACAGGCGCTCTTCAAGCTCGTCCATCTGCGCCAGGATCACCTTGGCCTGCTCGAAAAAATACTTGCCCTCTTCGGTCAGGTCCATACGCCGCGTGGTGCGGTTGATCAACGTGGTGTCGAGCTTGGCTTCCAGGCGCGACAAGGTGCGGCTGACTGCCGACGGCGTCTGCCCGACCTGCTCCGCAGCCGCCGAAATCGAGCCGCACTCAATCACGCTGACGAAGATCTGTAGCTCATCGGATCGGGCTTTCACTGGCTGTCCTCTTTATCGGTTGCTGGCAGCTTACACCGAGAAATTGAACACCTGCGCCAGATGCTGCTCGTAGCGCGCCACATCGGCTTCGATGGCTGGGCGTTTCATCACGTCCACACACAGGAAGGTCGGCAGGCCGGTCATGCCGAGGAACTCGTTGGCCTTGTGGAACGGGAAGTACACGGCGTCCACGCCTTTGGCTTCGAAGAAGTCGGTAGGGTCGTCGAAGGCTTGCTGCGGTGCGTTCCAGGTCAGCGACAGCATGTACTGCTTGCCCTGGATCAGGCCGCCGCTGCCGTATTTCTGCGATGCATCGGAACGGGTGCGGCCGTCGCTGGCATACAGGCTGCCGTGGCCTTCGGTGAAGACTTCGTCGATGTACTTCTTGACGATCCACGGCGCGCCCATCCACCAGCCGGGCATCTGGTAGATGACCACATCGGCCCAGAGGAACTTGGCGACTTCTTCGGCCACATCATAGCCTTCGTCGATATGGGTCACTTTGACGTCGATGCCGGCACGGTCGAGCACGGCCACGGCGGCGTCATGCAAGGTGGTGTTATAGCGGCCGTCGGAGTGGGCGAATTTCTTGCCGCCGTTGAGCAGGAGGACTTTTTTCATGGTGGGATTCCAAAGGGTTGAAAATGGCTGCCGGCAGGCTATCGACATTCAACCCTTGGAATAAGCCGCAATGCGGCAAAATACATTTGACCAAAACGCACGAATAACAAGCCAACTATTGCTCTAATCGCCAATCAGCAGATGACCGCCCAGCAGCGCCATGCCGATAAAAAACACTCGCTTGAACAGCACCGCACTGATGCGCTGGCGCAACACCTGGCCCAGCCACATGCCCAGCAGTGCGGGCACCAGTGCAAGTAGCGAGGCGCTGACTTCGCCACCGCCCAAGGTGCCACGCCAGGTCAGCGCAGCGGCCAACGCCAGGGTGGAAGCGGTGAATGCCAAGCCCAGCGCCTGCACCAATTGATCGCGGTTCAAACCCAGGGCTTGCAGATAGGGCACGGCCGGAATTACGAACACACCCGTAGCCGACGTGATAAGGCCGGTGACCAGACCGCACAACGGGCCAAGCCAACGCTCGGTTCGAGGTTTCACCTTGAAGGTCGGCAAGAACAAGCCACTTAACGCGTACAGCAGCAAGGCGCCGCCTAATGCGCGCACCACCCAGTGCCCGCCGTCCATGCCCAGCCACAACGTGCCGAGCCCGGTGCCGAGGACAATCAGCAACAGCATTGCCCATAGGCGTTTGAGCAAGGCGCTCAAGTGGCCACCGAACGCCAGTTGCCAGAGGTTGGTGACGGTTGAAGGGATGATCAGCAATGCCGCAGCCTGCGCCGGGAGCATAGCCAGGCCGAGCATGCCCATGGCCACGGTGGGCAGGCCCAGGCCGATCACGCCTTTGACGGTGCCGGCCAGCAGGAAGGTGCCGATTACCAGCAGGGTCAAGGCAGGGCCGAGGTTTTGGTAGAACGTCAGGAAGGTAGTCATGGGGGTAATTGTGTGGCGTTAAAGCGATTATGGAAATTCGCCATATACTGAGGCAGCCTCTTGTTTTGTGTGAGGCTGAGGGCCTCTTCGCGAGCAAGCCCGCTCCCACATTTGAAATGCATTCCAATGTGGGAGCGGGCTTGCTCGCGAAGGCGCCAGTCCAGTCACCGAAGAGCCCCAGCCATGCACTTTGACCTGATCGACCTGCGCCTCTACCTGCACACCCTCGACACCGGCAACATCACCGCCGGCGCGGCGCGCAGCCACTTGTCCCTGGCCGCCGCCAGCGCGCGCATCCGCGCGATGGAAGCATCACTGGGCATCGAGCTACTCGAACGTAACCGCCGTGGCGTCACCCCGACACCCGCCGGCAAAGCCTTGGCCCGTCACGCCCGCCTGCTGTTGCAACAGGCCGAGCACCTGCAACAAGACCTGGCCGAATACGCCCAGGGCATCAAAGGCCAGGTGCGCCTGCTGTGCAACACCACCGCCCTGAGCGAATACCTGCCGGAGCTGCTGGCGGATTTTTTGCGCGAACACCCCAACCTCGATATCGACCTGCAAGAGCTGCCGAGCCTGCGCATTACCCAAGCCTTGCGCCAGGGCACAGCAGACCTGGGGATTATCTCCGATGCGGTGGACACCCACGGCTTGCAGACCCTGCCGTTTCGCGATGACCCGCTGGTGCTGATCATGCCCCTCGATCATCCGTTGGCGACGGCGAATTTCATCGACAGCCTGCAATACGATTACGTCGGCCTGACCGCCCACAGCGCCCTCTCGGTGTACCTGGAAGAACAGGCGCTGCACGCAGGCTTTCGCCTGCAAACCCGCATTCGCGCCGAGGGTTTTGATGGGTTGATCCGCATGGTCGCCGGCGGCGCCGGCCTGGGTATCGTGCCCCAGGCCGCCTTGGAGCGCTGGCCAATGGAAAACCGCCTCAAGGCCCAACCCCTGAGCGAAGACTGGGCCTGTCGCAAACTGCTGTTATGCGCCCGCTCCTTCGAGCAGTTGCCGGGTTACGCCAAAGCCTTGTTCGACGCCTTGGCCCTGCCCTTGCGGAAAAACCCGTAATACACCGCCGACAGAATCAGCAGGAATGGCACGCCAAACACCAGCGTCATCTTGAAGGCCTCGGTGAAGTACGTGGTGATCATCACCGCGCCCATCAGCACCAGCCCCAGCAGCGTGCTGTAGGGAAACAGGCGCAGCTGGAACGACAGCTTCGGCCCGCCATGGCGCTTGCGATAACGGCGGAAAAACAGGTGCGTGAGGAAGATCATGAACCAGGTGAAGATCGCGCCAAACATCGAAATCGCCATCATCAAGGTGAACGAGCTTTCCGGGTACACCACGTTCAGCAAGGTCGCCAGGGCAATCCCGGAGCTGGACAGCAGCAACGCATTCAGCGGAATGCCGCTCTTGCTCAAGGCGCCCATGGACTTGGGCGCAAAGCCTGCACGCGACAGGCTGAACATCATGCGCGTGGTGATATAGAGCTGGCTGTTCATCGCCGACAACGCCGCGATCAGGATCACGAAATTCATCACCCCGGTGGCGCCGGGAATGCCGATGGTCTGCATCACCGTGACAAACGGGCTCTGGGTCTGGCCGGCCTGGTTCCACGGCACGATGGCGAGCATCAACGCGAGCGTCAGCAGGTAAAACACCACCAACCGCACGATGGTGGCGCGAAAGGCTTTCTTCACCGCCTGCTCCGGGTCGGCGGCTTCACCGGCGGCCACCGCGATCATTTCCACGCTGAGGTAGCTGAAGATCGACACGATCACCGCGATCCACATGCCGCTCAACCCATGGGGGAAAAACCCGTCGTGGGCCGTGTAGTTCTGCACGCCATAGGCAGGGTTGCCGGAGCCGAACACCACGTACACCGCGAGGATGATGAAGCCCACGATCGCGGTGATCTTGATGGTCGAGAACCAGTATTCGAAGTTGCCGAAGGTCTTTACGCTGATGGCATTGAGCAAAATCAGCACACTGGAAAACGACACGATCCACACCCACTCCGGCACGTTGGCGAACCAGTACTTCATGTACATCGCCACCGCCGTGACCTCGGCGCCCACTGCCAGCACAATCGCCGCCCAGTAGGCATAACGCACCAGAAACCCGGCCAGCGGGCTGATGTAGAACTCGGCATAGGCGCCGAACGAGCCCGAGGTGGAGTGCGCCACGGTCATCTCCGCCAGGCAGCCCATCAGCAATAAGGTGATCAACGCACCGATGGCGTAACTCACCAGCACACTCGGCCCGGCATAACCGATGGCGTAGGCGCTGCCCATGAACAGCCCGGTGCCGATGGCGCCACCGATGGCGATCATGCTCATCTGGCCGCAAGTGAGCTGGCGCCTCAGGCCCAGTTCGCGATGGGTGATCTCTGTAAAGCCGCTGTCTGGCGTGGTCACGTGGTGTGCCCCTTTATTATTGTGATTGCACTGTTTGGATATTGACGCAGATCCCCTGTGGGAGCGGGCTTGCTCGCGAATGCGGTGTGTCAGTTAATGCATTTGCTCGCT
The DNA here is from genome assembly GCF_965653655.1 of Pseudomonas onubensis. Taxonomy (NCBI): domain Bacteria; kingdom Pseudomonadati; phylum Pseudomonadota; class Gammaproteobacteria; order Pseudomonadales; family Pseudomonadaceae; genus Pseudomonas; species Pseudomonas onubensis. The sequence continues at coordinate 37,766 of NZ_CBFHAZ010000063.1, forward strand.
GATCCAC
>NZ_CBFHAZ010000064.1:0-37704 GCF_965653655.1 Pseudomonas onubensis
GCTCGCGAAAGCGGTGTATCAGCCAACACATTCAGTGACTGACACTCCGCTTTCGCGAGCAAGCCCGCTCCCACAGGGTTCTGTGTGGGTTGGTGGGTTGGTGGGTTGATCAGGCTTTGGCTACGCCCACACGCCACTGCGCCGGCGGCAGCAACCCATTCACCAGGTAATTGCCCACGATCCGCGACTTGTACACCCGCGGGTTATGGTTCGCCAATGTGCGTGCATTGCGCCACAGCCGGTCCAGCGCCTTGTTGCTGGCCGTGGCGCTGGCGCCCAATGCATCGAACAAGCCGGTGGTCGCCGCCAACGTCGCATCCACCACCGGATTGACCGCCAGGCACACCTCCAACTCCGCCAACGCAACCTGCGAGTCGTCATCCTGCAGCGGCTGGTCCTGCGCAATCACATACTGCGCCGTCTGGTCCAGGCGCTGCGCCGCGTGCTGGGTAATGGCCTGTGCGGCGTAGGCTTGGCTGGCGACTTCGCCAATCACTTGCAGCAATTGCACATCCTGGGCGGCGGTGTCGGCGTTGCCGGTGGTGAAGGTGCGAGCGCGCTGGCTGAGTTCTGCGGCGCCACTGAGCGCGGCGCGGCGGGCGATGCCGGCCAGGGTGGCGAGGTGGTAGATCTGGTAGAACGATTGGCCATAGGCGAAGCGTTGGGTGGTGGGGCGCACATCGTCATCCACCACCGGTGCGTGGTCGAAGAGGCAGGTGCCGCTGGCGGTGAGGCGTTGGCCGAAGCCGTTCCAGTCGTCGACTATCTGTACGCCGGGCGCCTTGAGGTCGACGACAAGGCTGTACACCACGCCGTCTTCGCCAGTGGCCACGGTGTTGATCAGGTCACTGTAGAGCGCGCCGGTGGTGTAGAACTTTTTGCCGCTGATGCGCAGTGTGCCGTCGGTGTGGCGGTGCAGGCGCGTGCCGAAATCGCCACGGGCCTGGTTGCCGACTTCGGTGCTGCCTGGGGAGAGCAGGGCGCCTTGGCCAAGGCGGTCGAGCCATTGGGCGCGCCAGTCGTGGTCTTTGGCGCACAGGACGTCTTCGCAAAAGCCAAAATGCCCACGCAGGGCCTGGGTGATGTTGGAGTCGGCGGCGGAAAGCTCGGTCAGCAGCGCAAGCAGTTCAGCGAAGGTCGCGTCTTGCCCGCCGCAACTGACTGGCAATCGCCAGCGTGGCAAACCCAGTGCGTTGAGCTGTTGGATCACCGTCGCCAGGCTGGCGCGTGTCTGATCCGCCTCGGCAGCTTGTGCAAGGATCTGCGCAAACAGCGGGCGAAAAGGAGCGGCCAGTTGTTCGTAACGGGCGGAGGGCGCAGTGCCCCAGATATTCAATACGGGAGTCGACATGCAATGGACCTTGCAGAAAGGGATTCAGGCGCGGGGTCCAGTGGTCTGGTGGCGTCACCCTAACTCAGTGGGCAGCAAACTTTTAATACGAAAAATAGCTAACCCACTGTGCAGCGGTTCTATCGATAGTGCACAACAGTATTAAACCCGGCGCTTTTATTGCGTTAGCTTCTACGGGCGCCACGCTCGGCGACCGCCAAAACCCTTCCCTCATTGCCAGACTGCACGCCCACAGATGGTTGAGTCAGCCATTAACTGTGTGGATTCCTCCTATGATCAATCGTCGTAACCTGCTTGCCCTGCTTGCCCTGCTGGGCCTGGCCTCGCTGACACTGCACGGCTCATCGGTGTGGGCGGCAGCGCCGCAGACCCTCACGGTGGGCGACCAGTTCTTCTCCAATCGCATCGTCCTGGAGCTGTCCGGCGAGCTGAAAGACTTGCCGTATAAAATTGACTTCAAGCGCTTCAACACCGGCTCCCCGGTGGCCTCGGCGGTTGCCAGTGGCGCGCTGGACGTGGGCATTGTCGGCGACACGCCGGTGATCAGCCTCGCCGCCAATGGCGCGCCGGTCAAAGTGGTCGCCAGCACCCAGACCAGCCTTGATGGCGTGGGCATTGTGGCGCGCAAAGGCATCCATTCGGTGGCCGAGCTCCAAGGCAAAACGGTGGCGATCTGGAACGGCTCATGGAGCCAGCAACTGGCCTACAAGGCCCTGGATGAAGCCGGTGTGCCACGCAACAGCGTGACCTTCAAATACCTGCTGCCGGCCGAAGCCAGCCTGGCGCTGAGCCAGGGCGACATCGATGCCTTCGGCACCTGGGAACCCTACGTGTCGTTGCAGGAGAAAGAGGGCAGCACCTTGATCCGCAATGCCAAGGGCCTGATGAGTGCGCCAACCTACATCGTTGCGTATGAGCCGGCGCTGGCGCAGAAAAGCGCGATTATCAAGGATTTTATCGCGTGCCTCACCCGTGCCCGGGTGTGGAGCAGCACCCACGTGGATGAGTACGCCGAGGCGTGGTCGAAGGCCAACCAATCTGCACCGGAGATTGCCAAGGTGTGGTTCAAGCGGGATGCGATCAAGGTGCTGCCGATCTCCCCGACCATTGTCAGTGAGGCCCAGGCCACGGCGGATTTCCTGGTGGATGCGCAGATGCTCAAACAGCATTACGACGTGACACCGTTGTTTGATCAGGCCCTTTAAACGCGCAGGTAACACGCGCTAATAGTCTCGAACGCCTGTTGATACGGGGGCTGAGCTAGGGTTTTTTATTCCGGTTGGCGCCGGAATAAAAAATTAACTGGCATCAGTATGGAGTAGCCAGTAGGCTACAGGTGAGACTTTGACCAATACGATCGGCAGGACGCCGGAGTTTGATACATGGCTCGACGGTATGAAGGACCTTTGGGGCAAAACGGCGGTGCTGACGCGCCTGGACCGCGCCGAAGAAAACAATTTTGGCGATTGCGAGCCGGCCGGTGACGGCCTGAGTGAAATGCGTGTATTCGTCGGGCCTGGCTACAGGATTTACTTTGTACGCACGGGCATCACTGCTTACCTGATGCTGTGGGGCAGTGATAAAACCGACCAAAAAAGAGGCATAAAACGGGCAAAAGAGATTCTCGATGCCCTGAGAGGTAGGTGAAATGAGCAATTCGACATTCAAACCCGAGGACATGCCGATCCTCGATCTGGATACATCCGGCACCCGCGTCTACGAAGCTTCGCGCTTCCTCGACAGCCCAGAAATCATCAGCGCTTATCTGGCGCAAAGCATGAAGTCCCAAGACCCGCACATCCTCATGAAGGCATTGGCCGAGGTCGCCAAGGCCCAGGGTGTGAACAAGGTGGCCGAGGCGGCGGGTGTCAATCGCGAGAGCCTGTATAAAACCCTCAAGGGCGGCTCCAAGACACGTTTTGAAACGATCAAAAAGCTGATGCTGGCGTTAGGCGTTGAGCTGACTGTGCAGCCTGTCGCAGCGGGCGCAAACAAAAAATTGCCACGACACAACGGACAATAATCAGCAACTGTCAGTTTTCACAGTATCTTTCCCCTTGAAGTCATGGTCTTGTCACACGCTGATGCGAACGTTCCCTAGCCAAAAAACACAAGGCACCGGACCGCGCCTGAGTTGTACTTCAAGGAGATTTAATCATGAGGGTCGTGACCTCAGGCTCTGCTTATCTGGATATAGACGCTTACGCTTGTTGCATAGCCTACGCTGAACTGCTGAATCACCAAGGTGTTCAAGCGCGTGCGGTCAGCAGTGCGCCGCTCAATTTCAGCGTTTGCGCCAGTGTGCTCGGTTGGAAGGCCTCGCTGGACGATTACCAACCCGGCGCCGACGATGAGTTCGTGTTGGTGGATGTCTCCGACTACCATCATTTCGACCCGGTCGTGGTACTCGATCAGGTGTGCGAGGTGATTGATCATCATCCAGGCTTTGAAATTTACTGGGGGCAGAAGCTTGGCGCGGATGCCGAAATTCGTCCTATTGGTGCAGCGGCATCGCTGGTCTTCCAGCGCTGGGAAAAGTCCGGCCTGCTGCCGCAGATCAGCCGACACAGCGCGGCGTTATTGGCCACGGCGATTCTGGACAATACCCTTAACTTCACCGGCAAAATGACCGCATCCCTGGATATCTGGGCCTACGAGGTGTTGGCGCGGCGGGCGGGGCTGGCGGCAGATTGGCCGCAGCGTTATTTCAGCGAATGCCAGGCTTCGATCGAAGCCGACCTTGAGGTCGCCCTGGCGGCTGATATGAAACACATGACGGCCACGCGCAACCTGCCGCAGCTCATTGCGCAAATGACGGTGTGGGATGCGCAGGGGTTGCTCCAGCGGCATCACGCAGCCATTGAGCAATGGCTGGCGGCGCAAGGTGAGGACTGGCTGTTGAACGCCATCAGCATCCGCGAGCGCAAGAGCTATTGGTTGGCCGAGCCTTCGCTCAGCCAACAGAAACTGAGCCTGCTGCTGTCGCTCAATTGGCAAGGTACTCAGGCCGTGCTTGGGCGTGCGATGCAGCGCAAGGAGCTGGTAAAGCTGGCCCTGGCTGTCGCAAACGAAGACCTCAGCGCACGAGGCAAGGCCGTTTGTTGTTGAAAGCCCAGCCCGGAATCAAAAACTGCATCGCCACGCTGTCGTCCCGCGCCCCAAGGCCCATGCCTTTGTACAGTTCGTGGGCCTTGGCCACGGCGTCCATGTCGATCTCCACGCCCAGGCCCGGTTTGCTCGGCACCTTCACGTAACCACCCTCGATTTTCAGCGGCTCCCTGGTCAGGCGTTGGCCGTCCTGCCAGATCCAGTGCGTGTCTATCGCAGTGATGTCGCCCGGTGCGGCGGCGGCCACCTGGGTGAACATCGCCAGGGAAATATCAAAGTGGTTATTGGAGTGCGAGCCCCAGGTAAGGCCCCACTCATTGCACATCTGCGCCACGCGCACCGAGCCTTGCATGGTCCAGAAGTGCGGGTCGGCCAGGGGAATATCCACCGATTGCAGCTGGATCGCGTGGCCCATTTCACGCCAGTCGGTGGCGATCATGTTGGTCGCGGTTTTAAGCCCGGTGGCACGGCGGAATTCGGCCATGACTTCGCGGCCCGAGTAGCCGTTTTCTGCGCCACAGGGGTCTTCGGCGTAGGCCAGCACGTGGTGTTGATCGCGGCACAGGCGTATGGCTTCTTTGAGTGACCACGCGCCATTGGGGTCGAGGGTGATGCGTGCGTCCGGGAAGCGTTCGGCCAGTGCGGTCACTGCTTCGATTTCTTCATCGCCACTCAAGACGCCGCCCTTGAGCTTGAAATCGTTGAAGCCGTATTTGGCTTTGGCGGCTTCGGCCAGGCGTACTACGGTCTCGCTGGTCAGGGCTGTTTCATGGCGCAGGCGGAACCACTCGTCATCGGCGTCCGCCTCGTTGCGGTAGGCCAGGTCAGTGGCCGTGCGATCACCGACGTAGAACAGGTAGCCGAGCATTTTTACCGCGTCACGCTGCTGGCCTTCACCGAGCAGGGCGGCGATGGGCACTTCGAGGAATTGACCCAACAAGTCGAGCAGGGCGGCTTCCATGGCGGTGACGGCGTGGATGGTGATGCGCAGGTCAAAGGTTTGCAGGCCACGGCCGGCGGCGTCCCTTGATGCAAAGGTGGTGCGCATCTGGTTGAGGATGCGCTGGTACTGGCCGATGGGTTGGCCGATCACCAGGCTGCGGGCGTCTTCCAGGGTTTCGCGGATACGTTCGCCGCCGGGCACTTCACCGACACCGGTGTGGCCCGAGCTGTCCTTGAGGATGACGATATTGCGGGTAAAAAACGGCCCATGGGCGCCGCTCAGGTTCAGCAGCATGCTGTCGTGGCCGGCCACGGGAATGACTTGGAAATGGGTGACGACTGGCGTGGTCATGGCAAGGTCCTTATAAGCTCAAAGAGGTTTGCTGATAGCGGTAGCCGTTGGCGCGACGCTCGGCGGCGCCAGCACGGCAGAAGGCGAAGTCTTGGCAAAAAACACCAGGATGGCCGCCAGCACCGACGTGCCGGCCAGGCCATACAGTCCGCCCTGAATCGAGCCGGTGCTCTGTTCCAGAAAACCGAAGGTGGTGGGAGCCACGAACCCGCCCAGGTTGCCGATGGAATTGATCAGCGCGATCACCGCAGCGGCGATGCGCACATCCAGGTAACCCTGTGGGATAGGCCAGAACAGCGAGGAGGCGGACTTGAACCCGATGGCCGCGAAGCAGATCGCGACAAAGGCGAAGATCGGCCCGCCCGTGGTGGACATGAACATGCCGGCGGCGGCAATCAACAGCGCGGCGGCGACCCAGGCTTGCTGGAACTTGAACTTGCCCGACAGCGCGGCGAAGGCGTACATGGCGATGATCGAGATCAGCCACGGAATCGAATTGAAGAAGCCGACCTGCACGTCACTCAAATCGCCCATCTTCTTGATAATGCTCGGCAGCCAGAAGGTTGCGGCGTAGATCGTCAGCTGGATGCAGAAGTACAGGGCGCAGAACAGCAGGATCTGGCGGTCTTTCAGCAGCTTGGCGAGGGTCGGTTTGACCGTGGTCAGCGCCTCACGCTCGCGCTGTTCCTGGTCGATGGCGCCCACCAGTGCGTCCTGTTCTTCGCGGGTCAGCCATTGGGCGTCGTGGGGTTTGGAGTCGAGCCAGAACCACACAAAAAAGCCCAGTGCCACTGAAGCCAAGCCTTCAATGGCAAACATCCATTGCCAGCCGTGGAACCCGAACCCTTCGATTTGCAACAGCACCCCCGACAACGGGCCGGAGATCAGCGACGCAACCGCCGAGCCACTGAGGAAGATGGCGATGGCTTTACCACGCTCCACGCCGGGCAGCCAGCGGGTGAAGTAGTAGATCACGCCAGGGAAAAAGCCCGCCTCGGCCACGCCCAGCAGAAAGCGCAGGATGTAGAACTGGGTTTCGTTCTGGATGAACGCCATCAGCGTGGCGACGATGCCCCAGGTGAACATGATGCGGGTCAGCCAGATGCGCGCACCGACCTTTTGCAGCAGCATGTTGGAGGGCACTTCAAAGAGCGCGTAGCCGATGAAAAACAACCCGGCGCCCAAGCCGTAGGCAGCCGCGCCGATACCCAGGTCATGCTCCATGTGCGTGCGCACGAAGCCGATATTGACCCGGTCGATGTAGTTGAGGATGAACATGATCACGAACAGTGGGAGCACGTGGCCCTTCACTTTGCTCACGGCGCGCGTAAGGACCGAATCACTTTTTGGAGCGGCAGATGCATGGTTTGAATTGTTCACAATTCAAAACTCCCCCTGATTTATTTTTATGCGGGTTTGCGTGTTTTGTTGCCAGACATCATACAAGTGCTTTTCTCGAGTTCGCAATCTACCTATCACTGTTTTTGTTCTTATAAGGCTGCTGGCTGGTTGGGTGTTTTGGTTATTTGCTCAGGCTTTGTTGAGCGAGACTAACGTTTGTCGCCTTGGTCAATGCACTGTTCGCCTCGGCGCACTGGCCACAAAGCTCGACGAGTTGAGTACCGTCAAGATTAGTTGTCATACAAGTTCGTCGCTTTATTAATCAAGCCAACGCCTGCTCGGGGCAGGGTGTTAAGCTCCCCTCAGCCAACCCCGTGGACCCGTAGCGATGCCCATTGAAAGTGGAACCCTTGTGCGTAAACGTTCCAATAACCTCGCCCAAGGCGTGGTCGAGGCGCTGACCCAGCGCATCCTCCTGGGCCAGCTCAAGCCCGGTGAAAAATTGCCGTCCGAGTCCAGCATCGTGCTGGAGCATGGTGTGAGTCGCACGGTGGTGCGTGAGGCTATCTCCAAGCTGCAGGCGTCGGGGCTGGTGGAGACGCGTCACGGCATCGGCACCTTTGTGTTGGCGCAACACGCCCAGCAAGGTTTGCGCTTGCATGTGGACACGGTCGCGAGCGTGCGTAACATGCTCGAGCTGCGCCTGGGCCTGGAGGTGCAAGCCGTGGCGTTGGCCGCGCTGCGCAGGAGCGACGAACAGCTCGCCCACATGCGCCAGGCGCTGGACGATTACCAGGCCTCACTGGCCAACAACGACAGCTGTGTGGAGGAGGACAAGCGCTTTCACCAACTGATCGCCGAGGCCACCGGCAATACTTTTTTTACCGAAATCATGCTGCACCTGGGCAATGCGATGATCCCGCGCACCCAGGTCAAGGGCGTCGAACGCGGCGGTGCCGACTTTGCCAAGCTGGGGCAGTTGGCGAACCTTGAGCATGAGGCGATCTTCAATGCCATCAAGCGCCAGGACCCGGACGCGGCGCGGGCCGCCATGGTGCTGCACCTGACCAACAGCCGGGACCGGTTTTCCGGGGAATGACAAGGAACCACCGTTGAACGAACACACATTGTCCATGCGCCTGGAGCGCGTGGCCGCCAACGTGCCAGCCGGCGCACGCCTGGCCGACATCGGCTCGGACCACGCTTACCTGCCGGTGGCCTTGATGCGCCGTGGCGTGATCACGGCCGCGGTGGCGGGGGAAGTGGCAACCACGCCCTTTCACGCAGCCCAACGCACCGTGCGCGACAACGGCCTGGAGCAGCACCTCAGCGTGCGCCTGGCCGACGGCCTGGCGGCGATTGAACCGGGCGATGGGATCACTGCGATCAGCGTGTGTGGCATGGGCGGCGAGACGATTCGCGACATTCTCGACAACGGTAAGCTGTACCTCAGTGGCCAGGAACGCCTGATCCTGCAACCCAATGGCGGCGAGCAACCCTTGCGTCAATGGCTGATGGATAACGGCTATCGCATCCTTGGCGAGGAGTTGCTGCGGGAAAACCGCTTTTACTACGAGATCATCGTGGCCGAGCGCACAGGCGCCGTGACCTACACCGATGAGCAGCTGTACTTCGGCCCGTTGCAAATGCAAGCCCGCAGCCCGGAATTCCTGGCCAAGTGGCAGCGGATGCTGCGCCAGAAGCACAAGACCCTGGCCAGTTTTGAGCAAGCCCGCCAGGCGGTGCCGGAGCAAAAACTGCAAGAAATTGCTCAGCAGGCGCGCTGGATTAGCGAGCTGCTGGCTTGAATGAAAACGCCGCAGACACCTGCTCTGCGGCCGCGGATGTGCTCCAATAGTGGGCTTATTTGCAGACCCAGGAACCCTGTCATGGCCGAGAGCACCGACCAAGCCTTCTACGACCGCGCAGACGCGCATATCGAACTGTCCAACGAGCAGCTCAAGACCTGTGAAAACCTCGGTGAGGTCAGTGCCTCGATGATGTTCGGCACCACGCGCTTCAATGCCTGGGCCAGCGCCCGCAACTTCAAGTCCGGCGCCGAAATGGCCGAGGCGCGAGAGGCGATGCTGAAGTATTTCTGTGACCAGTACCGGATGATGCTTGAGGATAACCTGGATGATCACATTAATAATTTCAGCCAGTACATGCGGGTGAACGTGGCGGATTAAGAGAGTGATGGGGGAGGGGTTGTGTGTCTGGCAGCCCCAGTGGATGCCATCGCAGGCAAGCTGGCGCCCACAGTTACCGTTTCACTCCCGTCATTGAGTGCTTTTGCCCCATTTTCGCGCACGCCTGCGCACTTTTTCATTGCCGCACCGCCTATCTCCAGCCCCTTCACCAACGGCCCAAATCTTGCTAGAGCCATGTTAATCAATGACATGGCATTTTGCTTCTAGTCATTTCCAGCTTGTTTTCGGGAGCGGTCGGTCATGCACACTCTTCTATCACCCGGTATCCATTTGCTCGGCCGTTTCGGTTTTGCGCGCAAGTTCCAGGTGCTGTTTTGCCTGTTCATGCTGCCCCTGGCGGGGAGCCTCTGGATGATTGGCTCGGACTATCGCGGCAAATTGAACGTGATTAGCAGCGAGCAGTCCGGTGTGCACCAACTGTTGGCCCTGGACACGCTCGATGGCCAGTTGAGCGCGCAACGCAACCTGGCCGCGCGCTGGAAAGCCCTGGATATCCTCCACGCGCCAACCCCGGCCGCCCAGGCTGCCATGGACAAAGTGGATGCCGGCAACCCGATGATCATGCAAAGCCTGCAAGCCCTGGGTGAGGCGCTCAAAACCCGGAACGCCAGCGCTGACACGCTTGCGCGTTTCGAGGCGTTGCAGGCGGCGGTCAAGGGCATGGACACCCAATCTCTGCGCACCGTGGGCTGGTGGCCGGACGGCTACGACCGTTTCACCGCCGCGTTGACGGCGCTGCAAACCCTGCGCGAGCAAATCACGCTGGACACTGGCCTGATCCTCGACCCGTGGCTGGAAACCTACCTGCTGATGCAGATTTCCACCCAGCACACCCCGGACCTGATCGAGCGCATCGGTCGCACGGCCAGCGTAGGCCAGTCGTCCATCGCCTCGGGGCAGTTCACCTTGCAAAGCCGCTTGCAGATGCGCGACCTGCGCGGCCGTATCGGCGATGCACGCGACCAATTGGCCAAGGCCGCCGCTTCGCTCAAAGCCAAGCAATATCCCGGGATCGAGCCGTGGACGGCGCAATATGACAGCAGCCTGCTGCTGCTGGATAACCAACTTAAAACCTTGGACGACGGCGTGTTTGGCGGCACCATTAAATTGGACACCGCCGCCTTCGACAGCAGCGTCGACAGCATGTTGGGCGCGTTGGCGGCGTTGCGCAGCCAGTCGCTGAACTCACTGGATGCGCGCCTGAGTTATTACCGCGAACGCTCGCTCCAGCACTTTATTCCGGTAGCGGCGACGTTCAGCCTGTTGGCGCTGGCCGCGCTGTACCTGTTTATCTGCCTGCAAGCCTCGATCCGGCGCAGCGCCAGCGGCATCACCACACTGGCCGAGTCCCTGCGCGACGGCAACCTGTGCGTCGAGGTAGCGGTAGAAGGCCGCGATGAGCTGGCGGCAATCAGCACCGCGCTCAACGTCGCCGTGATGCAATTGCGCACCAGCCTGCTGGGCGTCAACCATGAGACCCAGCAACTCGGTTCAGCCGTGCTGACCCTCAATAGGCAGTCGGGCAGCACCCTCACTGAGGTTGAAGACCAACAACACCAAATCAGCCAGATTGCAGCCGCCGCGACCCAGCTGGCCGCCACCTCTATGGGCGTGGCCAGGAGCTGCGAGCAGGCGTCGGGCAGTGCGCAGCACACCCGCCGGATTGCCGAAGACAGCAGCCGCGACAGCCAGCGCACCACAGCGAGTATCCAACAGCTCAACCAGCGCCTGACCGACACCGCCAACGCCCTGGAGCAGGTCAGCCAGCAGGGCCAGCAGATTCAATCGGTGGTCGACACCATTCGCGGCATTGCCGAACAGACCAACCTGTTGGCGCTCAATGCCGCCATCGAGGCTGCGCGCGCGGGCGAGCAGGGGCGTGGGTTCGCCGTGGTGGCCGACGAAGTGCGCAGCCTGTCGCAACGCACCCAGGCGTCCACCGCGCAAATCGCCGGCACCGTAGACAGCCTGCGCGCCACCGTCAGCCAAGCGGTCAGCCTGATGGGCGCGGCGTGCGATCAGGCACTGACCGACGCCGAATCCGTGACGGGCCTGGGCACCCGCCTGGGCGAAATTGCCGGTGCGGTGCAACACGTCACCGACACCCTGGCGCAGATCGCGGCAGCGGTGGAAGAACAGGCGGCCACGGCCGATGAGGTCAGCGGTAATATCCAGCAGGTCGACCAGGCGGCAGGGCGCTTGCTGGACGGCGCACGGGCGGTCAATTCGGCGGCGGATACCTTGAGCAAGGGCAGCCGGGCGTTGAGTGATAACACCGCGCGGTTCCGGCTGGGCTGAGGCGCCGGCGGTTGAACAATATGTACCGCCGATACACCCAGGCTCGCTCTCATGCTGAGGGTTCACTCCATCAGCATGAGGACCGTGCCCATGAGCACGCCGACCCCTATATCCGCCTCACCGACGCTTCAGGAAATTCGTACGCATCTGCTTGAAATCGACCCTGAGCTGCGCACGCAAACCCAGGAGCCTGTGGCCCTGCCGCCCGAACTGCTGGCGCTGGAAAAACTCAACACCCACCTGATCAGCGCCAACAATGTCCTGCTAAATCGGTCACGCAGTTTGTTTCAGGCATTGGCGCAGGCCGACCTCACCCAGGCGCCAGGCAAGACGTTGCTCGCCCAGCTCAAAACCGACTTGAACACGCACCTGCAAGGCCTCGACGACGTCAGCACGGTGGATGGTCAAGGCCGCAAGAGCTACCTCATCCAAACGGCCGGCCTTGGCGCGCTGGAGCTGCAGGCCACACTGGATGTACGCGATTACCTGCTGGCCCCGGCCGAACAACGCATGGTTGAAGACTGCTCCCGGGGCCCGGACTTTCGGCCGGGGATGTACTCGCTCAACTTCAGTTACCAGGACAACACCGTGGCGTTTGCCGGCGCCTTTGTGCTGACGCGCAAATCCAGCCCGGTCGTGGATAACCTGACGTCGGGAAAAGACCTCGGTCAGGTTCTGTTGTTCACCCCGGACCGAGGCCTGGAGGCGTTCGACTCGCTGGCGCAACTCGACCAGCGACTCAAGGCGACTCTGACGCTGCCGGCCGGCCACGAGGCGTTCTGCCGACACCTGCCGGTGCGTTATCAGGCGCTGGACGTCGACGATATCTGGCCGTTGCAACTGTTGCCGATTGACGGCGAGCCACTGTTCGAACATGCCTGCAACGCGATCATCGACAAGCGCAGCCAGGATATCGAATGGGCATTGAGCCTGATTGAAAACCCGTTGCACGACGCCAAGCTGCTCCAGTCGGCATTGGACAACGCGGTGAAGGCGGCGCTGCCGGACTTGTCATCACGCTTGGCGTTCCGGCGCCAACAGCTACTGGAGCGCAGCGTGTATAACAGCCTGCCGGATTGGTATCGCAACGCGGCGGCGGCGGACCAGGACACCCTGAGTCGTTTTATCCAGGCTTACAATCAGGCCCGCGCAACGTATATCGAGCTGTTGGGGCCTGTCGCTTCGCCCCAGGCCCTGGCGAATTTCCAGTTGACCGAGTATCTGGACGAAGTGCTGGAAATCCACGACCTGGCCCCGTACCAACTGAACATCACCACCCGGCGCAACGTCGCCAATGTCGGCACTTATGAGCAGATACGCAATCTGGTGCAGCTAAGTTATGAAGGGCTGCATACCGGCGACGAGTTGCCTGGCTCTGACTTTCTGACCAATACCACCCTGACTTATGCGGGCACGGCACTGCAAGGCGACCACGCCGTTCTGGATGCGCAGAGCCTGCTCGACATCTTTCGTGAGTCTGGCCTGCAACCCCGCCTGGATTTTGCCGCGCTGCAAAAAGAAATGCAGGTCAAGACTGAATTAAAAAACGCTACTCGCGAGCTGTTTGATCATCGCCTGGTGTTGCTTGCCTTTATCGCCCGTTTGCGAGGCGACCTCAGCCAGGCAGACCATACCTTGTTCGACACGTTACGAGCAGGTACGAACCCGCGCCTGTGCGCACGAACCGTGCTGGTGCATGGCGCGCAACTCAAAGACTTATGGTTGTTGCGCGAAGAGGATGCCACCGGCCAGATTCGGCGTTTGCTGTTATGCACACCGAATTCGCCACGCGAGCGACAGTTCCTGGCGTTCACCAGTGAGCGAGAATGCCAGGCGCACATCATCGGTTGGGCCGATGACAAAACCCGATTAAAGGGCCGGACCATGCGTGACTACCTCTTGGAGCAATGCCCGCTGCGTTTTCGGCCGAAGATGGGTACGTTCCTCGCAGGGTTAGGCTTCACGCCCGACGCGAAGGAGCACGAGGAGGTGACATTCGGCCCTGTGTGCCCCCATACGGTATGCCTGGACGCCATGGTCGTGCATTCGCAGAGCGCAGCGCAGGACGACTACGAATACAGCACCCCGCTATGGTATCGCTCGGCCAAGCCGGAGGATCGAACCCGCTTGACCAGCCTTGCCGAAGAGGCCGCAGCGGCATTGCGCATCTATAACGACCTGCCCGGCTCCGAAGCGAAATTCATTACTTTCAATGCCTATCTGCACGATAAAGCCAAACTCAGCCTGAACACGCTGCTGGGCCGCACTGACAATGATATCGACCCGGATACCGTATACGTTTCGGCACCCTGGCCGCTGCTGGGCGGCAAGCCCAAGCCCATCACCTATACCCGGCTGTACCGGGATGGTTACACCGATAACATTGGGTTCATCGACGCTAAATTCTCCACCTCGGCCACGTTCAGTGGGCCGGCGGGCGTCGACCTGAGCCGCCTGACCGCGCAGAACGTCTCAAGGTCGGTGACCGGTGTATGGATCGGTCAGCGCTACACCGACGAAGTGCGCACCAAATTGCAAAGCGCGAACAGCCCCGGTTACGCCAAACGGCGCGACGCAACCTTGGCGATCAAGCAACTGCAGATGAAACATGAAGCGCTCAATTGCTGCCTGCGCGGCCATATCGCCCGGGCCGACTTGAGCTGGCTGGAGCGTGCCATCGACAGCCTTGGCGACACGACGGTCACGACCCGCTCCACTTATCAGGTACATCGCCTGACGATTGACGGCGATTGGGTGATGGGCAACTACCTGTTCAGCCATGCAGACAACCCGGTTTTGCTCTATACCCCCAACGCCCCCGATGACATCGGCTTTCGTGAGGCGAAGCTGTTCAACTATTGGTTGAAAAAAGTCGACGGCGTGTCGGATTACCTGCAGAGTCGAGTGCCGGTCCAATCCCAGGTACGGATCGGGACGTTTCTGAAGACTGCCCGTGACGGATTGCCCGAAACGATTGACCGCACCACCCCAAGCCCCGCGCGCTATGACACGCCAACCCCGCACACCACCGTGACCGACCCGCGCAACGATCTCTACAACATGGTGTTGCAACGCAAAATCGATGATGTGCTTGCCACCACGGTCAATCGCACGGAAATGATCATGGGGATTCTCTGGACATGCATCGAGCTGGTCACTGCTATCGCCACTGCCCCTTTTCCCGTGCTGAGCCTGGCTCTGGGTGGCTTGCTGGCGTTCAAGGACGCAATGCTCGCCATCAGCGCCTACCAACAGGGTGACATGGGCGGTGCCTTGAAACACTACATCGGCTACCTGGCCAATGTAGGCGGTGCCGTGTTGTTTGACTTTCGCCCAGCCCTTGGCGCATTGCCTGTCAGGCCGGTGACCAACGTGTTAAAGCAGGCCACCTTGATCAAGGATATCGACCCCGGCGTTGTTGCCGGAATGAAACCGGCGCTGTTCGATGGCCAGGAGTTCTGGGTAAAGAACACACCGGACTCTCTGGGGCGGCATGTGCTGTTTCGCCAAGACCCGGTCACCGGGCAGATGCAGTCAACGGCACGCCTGGTCAACCAGAACGCCGATGGCCATTGGGTACGCTCCGGGGTTGCGGGAGGCGGGCGCAAAAAGACCTATACGCTGCTTCACGAGGAGGTTGCCCAGCCACTGGCGCCCTATGAGATTTCATCGGCGCAAGGCAAGTACTTCAGAACCGCGCTCGACCCCAAGTTCAAGGAAAACCTCGCCGGGCATCCGGACACCGCCACTGCACAGGTGGCAATTGAGGGTGCCTATATTGACTTGAAACCTCTGCGCGACAGCTACTCCAAACAGGTGGAACGCCTGACTCAAGATGCGCAGGCGCTGTATGCCTCGCCTCCAACGCGCCCAGCCCGCACCGACTTGCCGGTGCTGGCAGCGGATTCCAACCCGTCTACCGTACTGGCCACCCTGTTCCCACTCAAGAAAGGCCTGATCATCGGCGCATCCAACACCGGCGTGGCTGCTAAGCAGTTGTTGATCGAAGATATGCAAGCCTTGGCAGCGCAAGGGCTAAAGCGTGTGTACATCGAAAACCTGCCGGCGGATGTTTTCCGTAACAAACTCAAGATCATCAACGGCGAAACCAAGGGCAATCTTGCGCATGCCTTGAAGCAGGTCGAGGACCATTTGGCGCGGGTCGACACAAGCCTGGGCTGGGGCGCGGATGCGCCTTTTACCTACCGTAAGCTGATGCTTGAAGCCCACAAGCACAAGGTCGCGATCGACGGCGTGGACGCCTCGAGCTCCTATCATATGGAGCACGTGCTGGAGCTTTCTGACAAAGAACGGTTTGTCCCGCGCAGCAGCCAACTTAGAAACTTCTATTCCCACAAAGCGCTGATGCAAAAAAATCCCGATGACGGCTGGGTTGCGCTGGTTGAACACAATCGCATAGGCAGCACTGACGAGGTGCAGGGCCTGGCCGATTTGCAGAATGTTATCGCCCTGCGCGTGGATGACGTTCCACCTGGCCAGGTAGAGGAGATCGTGGCTGATACATTTTCCACCGCGCAGTCACGGGGGGATTACAGGCTGACAATGGCCACAACCGCCCAAACCTTGCCGACGGCCGGCCCTTCGAAAGCGGTACAGGTCGCCCCACCGCCCTCTCATTACAGCGAGTTTGATCTGCCCGCGTCGTTTAAACCGGACCTGGACGAGATGGTGTATAGCCATAAGGGCTTTGACACACTCTACCCACCTAACGCTGGAGCCCCATACGATTCGGCATTCCAGGCGTTCAAGCAAACACGCAGCCGCTTGGATGAGGCCGCCCAAAACGCTTTCAGCGCTTACACGCCAACGCCCCGCCCGGATTTCGCTGACCTTGCCACGGCTGCCAGTGAGGAGGCGTTTATCAAACAACTGTATACAAAGCTACGCGGGCTCGTCATTGGTGAATCCCATCTTGATGCCTACAGCAAACAGTTTCTGATCAAGTACATGAAGCTGTTGAAGAAGGAGGGCGTCGAGACCTTGTACCTGGAGCACCTGCTCACCGATCTGCATCAGGCAGAGCTGGAGCATTTTTACCGCACGGGCAACATGCCGAAAAACCTGAAACGCTATTTGAGCGTGCAGGACGCCGGCCAGATGCGCGGTTATACCGGCCCCGACACCTACACCAATGTGGTCAAAGCCGCGAACAAGGCGGGCATTCGCGTGCGTGCGCTCGATTGTACGGCCAGCTATCACGTCAAACGCATGTACGGCGACAAGGCCCGCATGCACCTGTTCAACTATTTCGCCAATGAGGTGATCAAGGCTGATCAGTTGGCGCAGGGCCCGCACAAATGGGTAGCGCTCATGGGAGACGCCCACTGCGATATGTACCTGGGTGTCCCGGGCATCGCGCAACTGCAGGATGGGGTCAGCCTGAGGATACGCGATGTTCACCCCAGCCAGGCATTGCCCCTGCAGCGCGCAAGCTGGGAAATCGTCGAGGCGCAGATTGGTTCCCCCGGCACAAAAGCCTTGCGCAGTGACTTCAAGTTGCACGTCGGCATGGCCAGCGTGCACGCACCGTTTCCTAAAACCGCACCGGATCGCGCATGGCTCAGAAGTGTCGGCGATTTTTTCGTCGAGCGACCTTCAGCGACTCAAGCCAATGTGGTCCACCGTTCCAACAGTGGAGAGATCATTTCCACCCCTGTTCAAATTGACGATAAGGGGCAGTTCTTCGTTGCGCGTTGGCCGCAGTTGCAAGAACAGCGTTACCCAACGCTGGAGTTTTTGACTGATGCGCTCAAGAGCAACGTGCAGTTGACTGCCGTTTCCGCCGCGACGCTGCCGAGCGTGCGCCTTAAAAACACCGGTGACTTCTTGATCGAGTATGTTTCATCTACCCAAGCCAATCTGGTCCATCGTTCCAGGAGTGGAGACATTGTTACCACGCCGATAAAAAGTGATGAACTGGGGCAATTGTTTATCGAGCGCTGGCCGCCGTTGAAAGACAAGCGCTATTCATCGATGGAAGGCCTGATTGAGGCACTCAAGCGAGATATGGGGTTGACCGCCATCGCCTGACCGCTTCAACCGGGCAGCCTCGGGTGAAGGGGCTGGCACAATAAATTGTGGGCACTCCACAAGGGGAGCGTAGTCTCATGCCCAGACACCCACGCTTACCCTGCGGAGTTGCCCATGATTACCGTCCACCACCTCAACAATTCGCGCTCCCAGCGCATCCTCTGGCTGCTCGAAGAACTCGGGCTGCCCTACGCGATCGAGCGCTACCAACGCGACCCGAAAACCAACCTGGCGCCACCCGAGCTCAAAGCCATCAACCCCCTGGGCAAATCCCCGGTCATCGAAGACGGCGACCTCGTGCTGATCGAGTCCGCCGCGATCATCGACTACTTGATTCGCCGCCACGGTCAAGGTCGCCTGCAACCTGATCCTGCCACGGCCACCTATGACCAATACGTGCAATGGCTGCACTTTGCCGAAGGCTCGGCCATGCTGCCATTGATGCTCAACCTCTACATTGGCCGTTTGGGCGAGGCCGGTGCGCCGTTGCACCCGCGTATCGAATCGGAGGTGGCCAACTACCTGGGCTATCTCAACAGCGTGCTGGCGGATAAGCCTTACCTGTTAGGTGACGAGCTGAGCGGCGCGGATGTGCAGATGAGCTTTATCGGCGAAATCGCCAAGGCCCAGGGCAAGTTGCAGGCTTATCCGAACCTGGCAGCCTGGGTGCAACGCTTCCAGGCGCGGCCGGCGTATCGCAAGGCGGTGGAGCAGGGCGGCGAGTACGCGTTTGCCAAGTGACGCTAGGCTGGGGGCACGCGTGCCCCCGTAGTCTGCGGTTTATTGACGTTCAAAACGCTTCAACGAAAA
This sequence comes from Pseudomonas onubensis, assembly GCF_965653655.1. Classification (NCBI taxonomy): domain Bacteria; kingdom Pseudomonadati; phylum Pseudomonadota; class Gammaproteobacteria; order Pseudomonadales; family Pseudomonadaceae; genus Pseudomonas; species Pseudomonas onubensis. The sequence continues at coordinate 18,464 of NZ_CBFHAZ010000064.1, forward strand.
CGCCGAAAGGTCCAGGTCACTCGACCCACGCATGCACCACTGCGCAAACGCCTCACCCAGCGCCGCCGAATGCTTGAAGCCGTGCCCCGAGCATGGCGACACCACCAGGGTGTGCGGCAGCGTGGGGTGTTCGTCGATGATGAAATCGTGGTCCGGGGTCACGGTGTAGGCACACACCGCGGACTTGACCACCTTGGCCGACACGCCGGTGATACGGCCCTTTACCTGCTGCTCGTACATCTCCCACTCTTGCGCCGCCGAGACCGTGCGGTCCAGCGTTTGCGGCGTGGAGGTGGTGTGATATTGCGCCGTAGCCAGTTTCAGGCTGCCTTCGCCGGGCAACGCCGGGAAACCGTAGTGGGTCTGGCCTTGATCGTGCGTGAGGATATAGGTGGGGGATTTGCCCACCAGGTCGGCCTCAGGCTCCAGCGCGAACCAGAACAGCTGTTGCCGGTAAATACTCAGCAACCGATCAAACGGCGCGCCGAGTAAACCGCCGGCCCAGTTGCCTGCACTCACCACCAACTTGTCGGCCTGCAGCGTGCGCTGGTCGGTGGTCACCGTGACGCCTTGAACATCCGAACTGATGTGCGTCACCGTCTCGCCTTTGTACAGCGTGGCGCCGTGTTGCTCGGCCAGCGTGAGCTGCACATCAATGCAGCGCTCAGGGCGCACAAAGCCGCCGCCGGGCTCGTAGTAGCCGATAGCGCTGTCCGCCACCTGGGCAAACTGCGGGAAACGCTGGCGAATCTGCGTAGCGTTGAGCAACTCATGTTCGATGCCATAGGTTTGTGCCAGGCCTATGGTGCGCAGGGTGAAATCGGTTGCATCGCCGGGGTCGAAGTCGTCACGGGAGGTGAGCACCAGCAACCCCGACTGCTCAAACAGCGCCTCCCCCGACAACGCCTCAAGCTCACGCCAGATAGCGTGGGAACGCCGCACGATGGGCACGTATTGCGCGCCTTCACCTACCGACAGCCGCGTGATACGCGTGTCACCATGGCTGGAGCCCAGCGTGTGGGGCGGGTGATAACGGTCGATACCGGCGACGTTTACACCGGCTTTCGCCAGTTGATACACCGTGGCGGCACCCATGGCACCCAGGCCGATGACCAGCGATTCATAGCGTTCCAAGGTGAGTACTCGCGTATGAGGTGAGGGCGTAGTTGAGGCTAAGGCGCGGGAAAAAACAATGGCGGATCAGGCGGTAGCGTGCACCCCGTTCAGGAAGCCCCACAATCCCCTGTGGGAGCTGGCTTGCCTGCAAGGGCATCAACGCAGTCGACCGGCCCAACCGAGACACCTGCATCGCAGCAGTATCAGGCCAGTCGCGCCCGCCAATCGCCGCCATGCTGGAGGTTGCAGGCTTCTTCGCAATCAAAGCGCACGCAGCGCTCGATTTTCACCGAGGCCACCTCGGCGTCGTGCAACGCCGCAGCCGTCAGTTCGCGCATACGTTGATCCGCCCCGTTTGCCAGGGCCAAATCCTTATTGGCCCGCGTATCGAACACCCAAATCACCCGCAAACTTTGGGGGAACGCGGCGTAATCAACCGTATGAGTCAGCCACTCGAAGCCCGGGATTTCGGCCTTGGCGGTTTCGCAGGCTTGGGTGAGGGTGGCCACCAGGCGGCGTTCGAGGCGGGCGGTGTCGCGTTTGGTTAGGGGCATCAAAAGTCCTGAAATTCAAAAAAAGTCATCACATCATCCGGCCCGTATTCACAGATAAGCCAGTTGTTCCCATCGGTTTGAAGTGAAACGCCTTAGACCTGAATGTCACACCGCGCTTCAACAGCGTGCGCTCAGACAGCGCGTAATGGATGTCGCTGCAACCAATGCAACGCCGTTCAAGCAAACGCAGCCACCATAAACGCCTCCAAGCCTTTCTCCTCCAGAATCTCGATGGAGAAATGCCCAAAACGCTTGGGCAACCAAATAATGCGCGTGCCGGACGGCGACTGCAGATCCGCCAGGCTTAACGGCCGGCCGTTTTCATCCTGCGGCTGCACGCCCTCGGCCATCAACTCGGCATAGGCCACCTCGATATCCGGCGTGGTGTAGCAATGCCGATAAATCATGCCCTCACCGTGCGCATCCAACAGCTCGCGCAAGTTGCCCGCCAACGGCTGCACCAGCATAAAACGCTCCTGGCCCATCAACGCCACCGCATACCGCACATGCAGCCCGCCGCGTTCCCACACCTGGGTGTTGGAGATTTTGGCCTTGAGGATCTTGGCGTAATACGCGCAGGTTTCTTCAAGGCTCTCGACCAGTACGTCGACGTGGCTGAACTTCAGCTCCATTACAGGCCCTCTTGGCGAATGTGGTTTCAGGCGACAGTAGCCGATTTACAACTGTTAACGAATTCAAAGACGCGTTCGATATAGGCTTTGAACAGTCCTAACCCCCTGTTCGCTGAGCCCACAACCATGAAACTGCCCGCCATCGCTGCCGCATTTTTTGTACTCACCACCCTGCAATCACCCTGGGCACAGGCCGCAACGCCCATCACCCACGTCGCCATCTACCGTGGCCCGGCGGGCTGCGATGACTGTTCCGAGAACGTCAAAAACGCCTTGCTGCGGCTCAGCCCCAACTACCAGATCGACTTTGTGGGCGCGGATGAAGCCATCGACATCACCCCGCAAAACCTTGCGCGGTATGACCTCTATGTTCAGCCGGGCGGTGGGCAGGATATTCCGGCTGCGCTCGACAGCTTCGGTGATGCACGCGTGGACGCCATTCGAGAGTACGTGGCCAAGGGCGGGCGCTACCTGGGGTTATGCATGGGCGCTTATCTTGCCGATAACAGCAACTTCGGGTTGATAACCCAGGACCTCGACTCCGAAGCCGGGCGGCCGGGGTTTGAAGTGCGCGGGATTGAAGACGCAGCGGTGCGGGTGGTGTGGGATGGCAAGCCGGACAGTGTGTTCTATCAGGATGGGCCGTACTTTCCCAAGGCTGATGGGCGCGCGCCGTATACGGTGATCGCGACTTATCGCAATGGCGATGTGGCGGCGGCGCGGTATCGGTATGAGAAGGGCGTGGTGGTGCTGAGCGGGCCGCATCCGGAGGCGGGGAAGGAGTGGTTTGAGAATGCGGGGATTGCGGTGAGTGAGATGCCGAAGGGGGAGTTGTTTGGGGTGTTGGTGGGGAGGGTTGGGGAGTAATTTTTGTGTTTATGCTTGTAGGGTGGTTGCTGGTTAAGGAGTGTGGCTTTCGGCCAGTAGCAGGCATTCGCAAGACAGTTTTCGTAAGGCTTCCGTGTCCGCCACAAGTATCGTAAAAGTGGTCAGAAACCACCCCGAATAACCCAGCGTTGGCTGCTCTCGACACGGGCGCAAAGCCGTGAGGACCAAGCCAGAGCTAATTCTGAAACATAGGGGGCAGCACGTAGAGGCCTTTGACCGAGTGAGAGACTATGTCTAGCGATCTCATTCCGCTATCATCCGCTCCAGCTTCTTTTGCTCGCTTCGTTCTCAAGGATCAGAGCATGCCCACGAACAAACGCAAGAGTTTCTCCGAAAACATCAATATCATGTTAGTTGGTGAGGTTTCGGCCAAATGTCCTAAATGTCGAAAGCCCCTAATGTACGAGAAGGCCAAGACATCAAATAAAAAATATGAACTTGCACATATCTATCCACTAAATCCTAAGCCTAAAGAGTTAGGGCTTCTCAAAGATGAATTCAGGCTACACGAAAACGTGGATCACCCGGACAATCTCATCGCTCTTTGCATTCTTTGTCATACTGAATTCGACAATCCACGGACAGTTGATGGTTACAGGGAAATGGTCGCGTTAAAGCAGTCAATCATTGAACGTAACCGTCAGTTCAAGCTCATGGATGAGTACGCCATTGAGAACGAAATTGCGAAAATTATTGATGCGCTTGAAGATGTATCAGATGTGGATGTCGAGCTGAGTCTTGAGCCAAAAGAACTCAGCACGAAGATCAATGACACCATGACGCGTCTAACAAAGAACCGCATCAAGGAAAATGTCAGCAATTATTTTTCTTTCGTGCGTAAAAAGTTACAGCTGGTGGAAGCAGAGTCTCCGGACTCATCGACTATGATTTCTCTTCAAGTAAAAACTTACTATTTGCTACAAAGGAAGCAAACACAGAACCAACAAGTAATATTCAAGAATATCGTAGATTGGATTTGTCATCGCTCTGGTTCTGACTCCAATGAAGCCTCGGAAATTATCGCGTCATTTTTTATTCAAAACTGCGAGATTTTTGAATGATCACGCCAAATAAATTTGTATCATTCGCAGAATCGTCTTTGGGCCATGCAGAAAAGGTGCACGCCTCCGTCGAGCAACCCATATCGCTTGGGGAACTGTACAAAAAAACGTCTTCAAGTATAGGTTCCATCGAGCTGTTTCTCTACGCCATAGAAATCCTACATCTTAGCAATATTCTCCAGGTAAACCTCACGACAGGGATTGTTTCAAGATGCTGACCTATATCGACTGCGAGTGGTTCACTGAAAAGCGCATCGCCTTCAAGGAAAAATTAAACATTGTCGTGGGCGATCGCGCCAACTCCAACTCGATTGGCAAGTCAACACTTCTGAAAATCATCGATTTCGTTTGTGGCGGTGACACGCTGATAACCCATAGCAAAGATGTTCCCGAAACACTGGGGCATCACAGCTACATATTCAAGCTTCAATTAGATAAAGGCTATATTTTTGAAAGAAACACCGGCACCCCTACGCTTCTGCATCTTCATGAATCCGATGGTTCCAAGCTCGAACTTAGCATCTCAGCCTATCTAGGCTTCTTGCGACTTCACTACACCAACAGCATTGAAGACCTGAGTTTCCGATCCGTAGTGTCTATGGTTACGCGAGTTTGGGGGCGTGACAACCTAGACGTAAGGAGGCCTCTCCATAATTTCAACCAGGAAAGCGGGTCCCAGTGCATTGATTGGCTGATTAAAGTTTTCAAACGGTTTAGTCCACTGGCAGACATGTCGATACGGCAGGCCAGTTTGCTAGCTGGGCAAAAGTCCCTCAATGCGGCGGCAAAACAAAGCATCATTCCCAAAATCACCAAGACGAAATACAATAAAAATACTGAAGATATTGCGCTCCAGAAAGGCCGCTTGGACAAAATCAGAACTGAAATCTCCAGCTTGGCGATTTCTATCAATGAGTTGATTGACGAAGCCGTTCTAGAGCAAAAAACTCAAAAAAATCAATTGCTCGAAATAAAGATGTCTATCTCTAGCGAGCTTGAGCGAGTCAGAGCCAATCTTGAGGACAATAAAAATATCTCCAAGCGAAGCTTCCAACCGCTGCTTGAAATCATTCCGTCGCTCAACCTAGAAAAACTAGACAGCATTGAGTCTTTTCATAATGGCTTGACTCGTATACTTCGCAAGGAAATTAAAGCAAAAGAGCAAGAGTTGTCCGAACAGTTAGGAATTGTTGATGCCCAGATTTTCACATGCAACGCAGCCATCGCCAAGGCGTTGAAAAACTCTGGCAACGCTGCTTTTATTGTCGACTCGGTAATTGATATCTCCTTGGAACTTTCCAGCCTTACCAAGGAAAACGAGTTGTATGAAAAATTTACTGATATCAAAAGAATAATCAAAAATCTTAAAGTCAGCCTGAAAGAACAAAAAATAGTCATATTGTCAGATATTGAAGGCAGCCTGAACAAAGACATCAAGGGTTTAGTGAACTTCATCTACGGAGAGGTCCGAGCTTCACCTGAACTTGAACTCATGCCGGAAAAATACAGCTATGAAATACCCAAGGATACCGGCACAGGCAAAGCTTATTCGAACCTAATCCTTCTAGACACCTCGTTGCTAAGGCATACCACTATTCCATTCTTGGTTCACGATTCAATTTTATTTAAAAACGTCGAAAACAAAGCGATTGAAAACATACTTCATGTGTACCAGTCTCTGAGTCAGCAAAGCTTCATTTCGCTCGACGGAGAAATCGTAGAATCAACCTCGGCAAAGACACTCGTCGAATCATGCGCCGTACTGTACCTGAACGCCGAGAAGCTTCTTTACACCGTGGACTGGCGCAAAGAGAAAGACAACAACCCAGTCGACTGACTCAAAAATTGCTCTACATGGCAGTCGCACAACCCTGCTGCCATGAGTCGCAAAGCGTCGCTCCGTCCCCCTATTAAATTGGTCTCCATCGTCCTAGGCTTTGTACGAAAAGCTGGCGAGCGACGTTCAGACAAGTACGCCGCACCGACGTGATAGCTCAGCAATGGAGCGCGTTGACCATCTGTGAGATTTCACCGATTGGATTGTCGCCTCTGGCCGAAACCACCCCCTTTCCACGCTAACCGGTCTACCATGGCACCCCCCGGCAGTGGTCCATGCGCTCCCGATCATTTTTTTATCAAGGTATCGCCATGTCCATCGACCAAATCTCCCTCCCCAAAGGCGTAGGCCCTCACGCCACCAAACTGCTTGACGCCATCACCGGCGCTTCCACCCACGAAGAACTCAACCGCGCTGGCGGCAAAGCCGAAGGGTTTGTACTGGGCCTGGAATCCACCAAAGCCATCAAGAGCCAGATTGCCGAATCCTTGTATGTGGCTTACGACGATGCGGCGAGCAACCGTGCGGGTGAGTTGAAGGGTTAAGCACCCGGCACTACAGGAAGTTGCGCGCGCAGGGCGTTAGACTGGGCGCCTTTTATTGCTCAGGATGAGGCTGCCATGTTCAAAGTTGCTCTCGCGTCGCTGCTGCTGGCGTGTGCCTTCGGCGCTCAAGCTGATACGACTGTTGATGTGTCGAAGATTTACGGCAATATCAAGTTCGTCAGTAGCTTCCCGGACTATAAGGTCAAGGTAGTAAACAGTTTCCCTGACCTTAAGGTAAAACAGGTGAGCAGTTTTCCCGATTCGGCCGGCAAGTGGAAAACAGTCGAGAGCTTCCCTGACTACAAGATCCAGATTGTTGACTCCTTTCCTGACTTCACCATTCAGTACGTTGATTCGTTCCCTGGAGTTAATTGAAGGCAGCGCCATCAGCGGCGCTGCCTTAGGCTATTTATCAGCCAGGGCAAGGCGCCTCACGGTCGAGCAATTTGGCCGTGAGCAGCACGCCCAGTTCGCTTAGTTGGTGGATGGCGAGGGCGATGTCGCGGTGTTTGCCGCACAGGTCTTCGGACAGGTCGAGCAGTAGTGTGCTGACGCTGGTGAAGGTTTCGTAGCTGTTGGTGATGAGGGTTTCGGTGCTGGCGTCGGGGACGACGGTGAAGAGGGTGGTTGAGTCAGTTTTTGCTTGAGTCATAACGATATCCTGGTTTTGGCCGCCATCTTTTCGCTACTAAACGAAAAGGTGGCAGCTGTGCGCAGGTTAGTAGACCGGTGGATATCAAAGCCGGCGCGCCCGAGGACGCCCTACGCACAGCCACCATCAAGCACAGACGCAATGTCTGATTGATGAAGCTCATGCACTTTTCAATACCCAACTCAGGCTACTAAACCCGATCACTGAACATTCAGCGACCGAGCCACCTTAGAGACGGCCACCTCAGCACACAAGCTGGCGGATTCTGACGCACGCGTAGGCAATGGAGCAAGGTGGTGCAGGGCATTACATCATCTGTGGTGAGGGAACTTGCTACCGCTGGACCGGGATGGTGCTCCAGTGCGAGGTGTTCTCACTATTTTGGGGCCGCTGCGCAGCCCAGCGGGAGCAAGCTCCCTCGCCACAGGTGAGCTGTACTGGTCAGTAGGCCTGGTTCACCCCAACCCCACGCATGATCGAAAACCGTGGGTCGATCAGCTTTAGCGTTTGCTCACCCTTCAAGCGGCCCACTACCACGGTGTAGGTTTTGGGCACTTCGGAGAGGTTTTCCGGGTTGCGGGCCAGTTTTTCAATCGCCGGGGTGTTGGCCCAGTCGGCGATGGTTTTCTGGCGGATGTCCACGGTCACCACCCAGGATTTATCCACGGCGGCGCCCATCGGGTTGGGGTTGGCGGCGATGTTCTGGATCTTGGCGATTTCATAGCCTTGGGCGTAGCAAAAGCCGGACTCTTGCTGCACGTAGGCGGCGCGGCCGTTGTCGGTGAGGCTGTAGGTGTTGGCGCTTTTGGCCAGCAGACCGGCGTCGGTCAGCGCATCGAAGGCCGGTTGGTTGGCGCTGGAGGTGCCGCTCATGGCGCTGTCACTCAGGGTCACCGGGAAGCGGTTGAACATCGCCGCCTTGATGCAGGAAGCGCCTTCCAGCTTGGGTTGCATCGCGGCTTGAATGTCGGCGTCCGACGGGCTGTCGCTGCAGGCGGTGAGCAGCAAAGCGGCGGTGGTGATGAGGGCCATTTCTCTGATTCGCATCGTTTTATCCTTGACGATTGGTGGCGGGCGGGCAAAGTGTATAGAAACATTGCTGTCACGAAACCCTCCCCGCCGTCGTGTAGGTTCGGTGACTTGAGCCACCCTGAATACACAAGGAATGCCCACCATGACATTGACCGTCAAAACCCTGCTCGACCTGGCCATGGCCAACCCCATCAACGCCGAAATCACCGCGCGCCTGCCCGACCTTGGTGTGGAGCAGTGCATGCTTACGGCGGGCTGCCTGTTCCAGGCCGTCTGGAACCATCAGTCAAACTTGCCTGCGGCTCAGGGCGTAAAGGACTACGACGTCTTTTACTTCGACACCGATCTGTCCTACGAAGCTGAGGACAAAGTGATCCGCGCCGCCGCGCGGTTGTTTGAGGATTTGGGCGTCAGTGTCGAGGTCAAGAACCAGGCGCGGGTGCATCTTTGGTACGGCGAGCGCTTTGGTCGGCCTTATCCACAGTTGCACTCGGCTAAACAAGGCGTGGACCGTTATCTGGTGGCCGGCACGTGCATCGGGCTGGAGATCGACACGGGCGAGGTGTATGCACCCTATGGGTTAGCGGATGTGGAGCAGGGCGTGTTGCGGATTAACCCGCTGCACCCCGAGCCTGAGTTGTTCGCCGCCAAGGCCCGCAGTTATCAGGCGCGCTGGCCTTGGCTCACGATCGTTTCGCCGGATGATTTGTGAACTTTTACCGGTTGCTGACGCGTCCTATGTTGAAATGAACCCTGAGAGTGGATAGCCCATGATCTTTCTGATTTTCCTCATCGCCTGCGGCGCGGCCGCCAGTACCGGCGTCATTTTCAAGCCCGGCCAGTGGTATGAAAGCCTGGTCAAACCCAGCTTCACCCCACCCAATTGGTTGTTTCCGGTGGCCTGGACGGTTATCTACCTGCTGCTCGCCTGGGCGGGCTATCGCCTGACGATGATTCCCGGCAGCCAATTGGCCTTGGGCTTGTGGGCGGCGCAGATTGCGCTGAACACGCTGTGGACGCCGGTGTTTTTCGGCGCGCATAACATCGTGGCCGGGATGGTGGTGATTGTGCTGCTGTGGCTGGTGGTGGCGGCGTTGGTGGTGATGGCGTTGCGGTTGGACTTGATCACCGGCTTGATCCTGTTCCCGTACCTGGCGTGGCTGAGTGTGGCGGCGGCGTTGAATTTCTCGATTTTGCGTAATAACCGCTGATGGCTCATAAACGCTGGCCCGCGAGCGAGGCTGAGCTGGCCCAGATGCGCCAGTTCAATAAAAAGCTGGCCTGGCTGCCGCGTTTCAAAATCCGCAACCGCGTCACGCCGCGTTTGATCCAGGCCCTGTTGCGGGTCAGCCAAGCGATAAAGAAAGCGCCGGTGGCCGAAACCCGATGGGGCGGCTCGGTGCCCGTGCGCATCCTGCGGCCCGAGGGGAAAACCCAAGGCGTGGTGCTGGATATCCACGGCGGCGGCTGGGTGATCGGCAATGCGCAGATGGATGACGACTTGAACCTGGGCATGGTGCAGGCGTGCAGCGTGGCGGTGGTGTCGGTGGATTACCGGCTGGCGGTGGACACGCCGGTTGAGGGGCTGATAGAGGATTGCCTGAATGCCGCGCGCTGGCTGCTCGGCAGTGATGAGTTTGCCGATTTGCCGGTGTTCGTCGTGGGTGAATCTGCCGGTGGGCATCTGGCGGCGGCAACCTTGCTGGCACTTAAGCAATGGCCTGAATTGCTCAAGCGTGTGAGCGGTGCGGTGTTGTACTACGGCGTATACGACTTGACCGGCACACCGAGCGTGCGCACGGCGGGGCCAGAGACATTGTTGCTGGACGGACCGGGAATGGTTGAAGCGCTGCGCATGCTGACGCCGGGCTTGAGTGATGAAGAACGCCGGCAGCCGCCGTTGTCGCCGTTGTATGGCGACTTCACTGGGCTGCCACCTGCGTTAATGTTTGTAGGGGAGTTGGACCCGCTTAAAGACGACACGCTGCTGATCGCCGAACGCTGGGGCATAGCGGCAGAGGTGCAAGCCCATCTGTTACCGGAATCTGCCCATGGGTTTATTCATTTTCCGGTGGCGATGGCGCAGGCAGTGCTTGCCCATAGCCGCGCGTGGATCACGGCTCACATTAAGGTGCAGGCCGCTCAGGACTAGATGAAACCCCCTTTTTTTCACAGCGTCGGTCATCTCAAGCCTTCTTGTCGTCAGTTACCAAGGGCAGTGCGATGTGCGACTTACACGTGACGCTCAGGCTGGCTATCGTCACCGACCTGCCACTGATTTACCGCGGCGAGTTGGCCTACATCCAATGTTGGGAGCCGGCTCACGAGTCCGCATGGCGGCTGCACTTGGAGCAAAACCTGGCCGTGTGGGTCGAGAATTTTGACCGGCTGACAGTGGCAACGCTGGAGGGGCGGTTTGCGGGTTATTCGTTATGGATGCCCGACGCCGATTCTGCCGAGCTTTGCACCATCAGCGTCAGCGAGGCGTACCGGCGTAAGGGCATAGGTCGTGTGTTGCTGGAAGCTTATGCGGTTGCGGCCAAGCGTAGCGGCTTCACGCAACTGCGCTTGAGCGTGCGGGCGGATAACCCGGCCAGGCTGATGTATGAGCAGGCAGGTTTTGTGTGCGTCGGGACGGGCTCCAATGCCTACCTTCTCTACCAGCGAGCGTGCGGGTAATGAACATTCACGCGGTCACCGCTGCCGATATTCCCCAGGTGCTGACCTTTGTGCTGCAAGCGCGTGCCGAGCTTTTCCCTAAGCTCAGCGAAGCGGCGATGCCTGACGACTTGGCGCAATTTGAATCCACCTACCTTGAGGGCGGCGGGCAATTTCTGATCGCGCGTGCAGATGACCAGATCGTCGCGGCGATCGGCTACTTGCCTTATGACGGCCGTTTCCCTCGATTGAATTACCAGGGGTTTAAAACGGTGGAAGTCGTGCGCCTGTTTGTGCGCCCGGCTTTTCGGCGCTTTGGCCTGGCGGGCAGGTTGTATCGCGCGTTAGAGGCGAAGGCAAAGGCGGATGGGGTGGCGGTGGTTTACCTGCACACCCATCCGTTTTTGCCGGGTGCGATTGATTTTTGGCGGTGGCAGGGCTTTGAGGTCATCGACGTCGACGCCGACCCGGTGTGGCAGACGACGCATATGCAGCGGTATTTATAGATCAAGCCAGCTCCCACAGAGTCAGTTAAATTGGGCGCAATCGCAGGATTTGCGCACCATCAAACGGGTCTGTCAGGTAATGCGCCTGTACCCCGAATGTCTCCTGCAACCGCTGCGGTGTCAGCACTTCCAGCGGCTTGCCCAATGCCACCAGGCAGCCGTGATCCAGTACCGCCAAACGATCACAGGTCAGCGCCTGGTTCAGGTCATGCAGCGCAATCAAGGTGGTCACTGGCAGTGCCTGCACGCCTTTCAAAATCGCCAGCTGATGTTGGATATCCAGGTGATTGGTCGGCTCATCCAGCAACAAGATCTGCGGTCGTTGCGCCAATGCGCGGGCGATGTGCACGCGTTGGCGCTCGCCGCCAGAGAGGCTGCGCCAGGCGCGTTGGCCCAGGTGGGTGGCGTCCACATCATGCAGCGCCTGGCGCACGATGGCATCGTCTTCGGCAGACCACGGGCTCAGTGCCGACAGCCAGGGCGTGCGGCCCAGGGCCACGGCGTCGAAGACGCGGATGGCATCGTCGGTGTCGGCCTGTTGTTCCACCACGGCCAATTGCTGCGCGATGCTACGGCGCGACAGGCTGCCCAGGCGCTGGCCGCCCAGCAACACCTCGCCCGACGCAGGTACACGCAACCCGGCGAGCAGTTTGAGCAAGGTAGATTTGCCCGAGCCATTCGGCCCAACAATGCCCAAGGTTTCACCTGGCTGAACTTCAAGGTGAATATCGCGCAGTAACTGCGCTTCGCGCGCTTTAAAGCCCAGGCCGGTGCAACTGAGTACCGTCATCGCGCATTCCTCCGGCCAATCAGGATCAGCGCAAACACTGGCGCGCCGACCAGCGCCGTGACCACACCGACCGGAATCACCTGGCCCTTGATCAAGGTGCGCGACAGCACATCCGCCGCAATCAGAAACAACGCGCCGCCCAGCGCACTGGCCGGCAGCAAGCGCGAATGCCCGGTGCCCAGCAGCAGGCGCACGGCGTGGGGAATCACCAGCCCGACAAAACCGATGGAGCCGACAATCGACACCATCACCGCCGTCACCAACGCCGCGCAACCGACCAGCACAAACTGCACACGCCGCACCGCAATACCCAGTGAAGCCGCCGAGTCGGTGCCGAAGGTGAACGCATCCAGCGCACGCCGATGCCACAAACACACTGCCAAGCCTGCGACCGCTACCGGCACCGCCAGCCATACCGAGGGCCAGCGCACGCCGCTGAGGTTGCCCAACAGCCAGAACATGATGCCGCGTGCCTGTTCGGAACTGGCGGACTTGGTGATCAGGAACGCGGTGAGGGCATTGAACAGCTGCGAGCCGGCGATGCCGGCGAGGATGATCTGGCCGGTGCCGCTGACTGAGCCGCTGGCCCGTGCCAGCAATATCACCAGCGCAAATGCCGCCATGGCACCGACAAACGCGCCGGCTGACAGCGAGATCAAACCGCCGCCCACGCCCATCAACGCCACTAACACTGCGCCGGTCGAGGCGCCGGCACTGATGCCCAGCAGGTACGGATCGGCCAACGGGTTGCGCAGCAGCGACTGCAAAATCACTCCACAGGTGGCCAGCCCTGCGCCACAGGCGGCGGCGACCAGCGCCCGTGTCAGGCGGTAGTTCCACACCACGCCTTCGTCGATCGGGTCGAGCACGTAACCGGCGGCCCACAGTTTGTTGGCGAGCACCTGCAACACCACCTGCGGTTCGATCGCGGTTTCGCCGATGGCGGTGCCGGCGAGCACGGCCATCAGCAACACGGCGAGGGCGAGTAGGGTACGGGTCATTTGGGCAGGTCGTAGCCGTCGATGGCGCTTGCCAGTTGTTCCAGGCCATCGAACATACGGATGCTGGCCTGCAACGCCAGGGCGTCAATAATGATGATGCGGTTGTTTTTCACCGCGTCCATGTTGCGGGTCACCGGGTCGCTGCGCAGGAAGGCGAGTTTCTTTTCATGGTCGTCGGCGGGGTAGCGGCGGCGGTCCATGCGCGCAATTACCAGGAAGGTCGGGTTGGCCTTGGCGATGGTTTCCCAACCGACGGCAGGCCATTCTTCGTCGGACTGCACCACGTTGCGCAGGCCGAGGGTTTGCAGCATGAATTCGGGAATGCCCTTGTGGCCTGCCACGTACGGGTCGGCAGCCATTTCGCTGCTGGAGAACCACACCAGCGCGCTGGCATGCTTGAGGCCTTTGCCTTGCGCGGTGGCGACCGACTTGGCCAGGCGTGCCTTGAGTTCGTCATTCAACTGTTGGCCGCGCGCTTGCACGTCGAAAATCTCGGCCAACTGGCTGATGCTTTTATAGATCGTGTCGATGCGAAACGGCTCCAGCCGCGTGCCGTCAGCGCCCACCAGGTTGTCCTTGCCTTCGCAGTCGGAGGGCAGCACGTAGGTGGGAATCTTCAGTTCATGGAATTGCTCGCGGGTACCGACCACGCCTTGCGGGCCGACCACCCATTCCAGTTCGGCGGCCACCAGTTGCGGGCGTTTGGCGATCACGGCTTCGAAGCTCGGTTCGTTGTCGGCCAGGCGCGCGATCTTGTCGTTCTGCGCCTTGAACTGCGGCAATACGCTGTTGAACCACAGCGAGGTGCCGACCACTTTGTCCGCAACGCCCAGGGCGTAAAGCATCTCGGTGGCGGCCTGGCCGATGGTCACGCTGCGTGTCGGGGCTTGCTGGAAGGTGACACTGCTGCCGCAGTTTTCGACCGTCAGCGGGTAGTGAGTCGGCGTGGCGTGGGCCAGGGCACAAAAGCCCAGGCCAGTGATCAGGGCCGAAACGCGTAGCAGCATGGGGCAATCTCCGAGTGAACCGTACATGAAAACAGGGCAGGTACGGCTCGGAAACACACCTTTGAACGCTGCAGGTTTGCAGGGCACGGATGTCCTTCCCGGACACCCCGCCGGTTAGTGATAACGCTTTGCCGGCAGGTCTCCTGACTGATGCGTCGTCGCCTCGCTCCGGCCTTCCCGGACGTGGTCCAGTGGCAGTGGGGAGCAGGCTCGGCACCTACAGTTGCGGGGGCAGTTTCGATTGGCGCGATGGTCAGCGCTTCGAATTCCCTATTAGTCCCGTTTGGGAACCGGCGCGGTATGGTAGTTCATCGCGTGGTTCAGTGGGAGCTTGATCAGCAATGGGCTGAAATACGATACTGGCCTAGTGATGTCATTCGCCGCGCCTTTTCGATTCGTCCTTGCTCATGGAGAGCTTATGCCTTTTCGCCACGTCCTCGTTTTGACCCAGCTGTGCACTGTGTTGCTGTTGGGTGGTTGCGCCCAGTCAGTTTCTCCACCGCCACCCGCTGCGTCGGTGCCCCTCGAGCCATTGGGGCAGGTGCTGCCTTCGAACCCGGCGCGAACGGGCTGGATCGACCAGATCATCACGCAAGACCCTGTGGTGATCTCGTCGCAAAAGCCCGTCCTCAAACCGGCGCTGGATAACGACGCGCGCATTGCCAAATTGCGTAAACAAGACGGTGGTGTGCTGCCCGAGGGGTATTGGGCGCTCTACAAGCAGAACCTGGAAGCGATGCAGTACGACTTGAACCACCAGCACGACGCGGCCCGTGCCGAATACCTGAACACCTACCGAGATGAGTTGAGCCGCTTGAGCGACGTGACACTTCAAACCATGGCCACTGCGCCCCAGGCGCTGGATGCCCACACCCGAGGCCAGTTAAGCGCACGCCTGAGTGACCGCACCGCGGCCTATATCACCACCAGCAACCAGTCGTTCCGGGCGGCCACCGATGCCCACATCAACCGCATGGCCTTGATGGATCGCCAATACGATGTCTGCGCACGCCAGCCGGATTGCTGGGATGCGCCGGTCAAGCACTAGCCTCGATACGTCATACACAGGGAGCCGGCAATGAATGCTGATCAATGGATTGTTTTGTTCGAGCAGGCCTTTCGTGAAATGGGCGAGAAACTCGAACAGGTACTGCAATTGAACAGTTGCCGCGAGCACTGGATTCAGGCCGAAATCAGTTTGTATGCCTGGTTCAAGCAGGAGCTCAGCATCTGGACCGATTTGCCGATTGGCGAGCGGCGCAAAGCCGACCTGTATGCCCTGGACGACAGCGGTTCAACAAGCATGGTCGCTGAAATCAAGTGCTTGGGCGACATATCCCAAGCCAAGTGCCTGGAGGGCGACTGGTCGGTAAGGGCTGATGTCGAGCGGTTGCGTTCATTCGAATGCCCGGCCCGGTTGTTTGTGCTGGTGATTGCCAAAGGTGAACGTGAGACCAACACCGGGCGGCGCCTTCGCGGGGATGAGTGGGTGGATGGGCGTGAATGCGTCAATATAGACTTGGGGTTTGCCTTGATCCGCCTGTGGGCGCTCTGACTCAGATGCATGCCTGCCGGGCATAAGTCTTATGCCTGCGACTGGCCTACCGCTCGCCCTCAGGGTTGGGGAATGCTTCGTGGCCAATGCTGCAGGTGAAAAAGGCCTGTGCCGCCACGTCGACAGTCCTACGGGTACAAACATGCAAACAAACCGGGTAACGCGCGAGCAAGTGCTTGAGGCGAGTAAGGGCATGCTGCAAAAGCAGTTCTATGTGGTGTTTTCAACGCCAACCGATGGGCTTGGCCCGGTGATGCAGAACTTGCCGATTCACCTTGAGCATCAATGCAAGATCGAGCGCGACGGTATCCTGGTCGCTGCCGGGCCGCATTGGAGTGACGATGAGCAGTATTGGGATGGCGACGGCATGTTTGTGATTCGTGCAACGTCGATTGAGCATGCCAAGGCCATTGCCGCAGAGGACCCGATGCATCAGTGCGGTGCGCGCAGGTTTTCGATTCGGCCGTGGTTGGTGAATGAGGGGCGGTTGAATTTGAAGGTCGATTTTTCTACCGGCAAGGTCACGGTGGACTAATCCACATACACAGCAGATCCAGGGTGGGAGCTGGCTTGAGTGGGAGCTGGCTTGCCTGCGATTGCAGCGTGTCAGCCAAGGATTTGTCACTGATGCACCGCTATCGCAGGCAAGCCCGCTCCCACAGTTGAAGGGGTGTTGCCGGGTTTATTTGTGACCCAGCCACACCGTCTGCGCATTGCAGAATTCACGCACATCCACAAACACCGAAGATCAACGGTGGGAGCCGGCTTGGGTGGGAGCGGGCTTGCTCGCGAATGCAGTCTGCCAGTCGACAAATTTGCCAACTGACACACCGCCTTCGCGAGCAAGCCCGCTCCCACAGTTGAAGGATGTTGCCTGGTTTATTTGCGATCCAGCCACACGGTCTGTGCGTTGCAGAATTCACGCACACCAAAGTGCGACAGTTCGCGGCCGAAGCCACTCTTTTTCACCCCACCGAACGCTACGCGCGGGTCGGACACGCTGAATGCGTTGACGAAGATACCGCCGGTTTCCAGTTGGTTGGCGATCTCCCGTGCTTTTGCCGAGTCGGTGGTGAAGATGCTCGCCGTCAGGCCAAATTCGCTGTCATTGGCCAGCGCTACCGCGTGGTCGGCATCGCGGGCGGTAATGATCGAGGCCACGGGGCCAAACAGTTCCTGTTTGAACGAGGTCATCTGGTCGGTGACATTGGCCAGTACGGTCGGCTCGTAGTAGTTGCCAGCGCCGGCGACTTTATTGCCACCGAGCAGCAAAGTCGCGCCTTCTTCCAGGGTGGCCTGGACTTGCCCGTGCAGCTCATCACGCAGGTCGAAACGCGCCATCGGGCCGACGTAGGTGTCGGTCGACGTCGGGTCGCCCATCACCAGGTTGCGGCTGGCTTCGAGGAACTTGGCGGTGAAGGCTTCCACCACGCCTGCTTCGATGATCAGGCGCTTGGCGGCGGCGCAGACTTGGCCGCTGTTCTGGAAACGCCCGATCACGGCCGCTTGAACGGCGGCGTCGAGGTCGGCGTCGTTGAGCACGATAAACGGGTCGGAGCCGCCCAGCTCCAGCACGCATTTTTTCAGCGCAGCACCGGCTTGGGAGCCGATGGCGATACCGGCACGCACGCTGCCGGTGAGGGTGACGGCGGCGATGCGTGGGTCGGCGATGGCCTTGGACACGCCGTCGTTGGTCACGTTGACCACTTCAAAAATGCCTTCGGCAAAACCGGCTTTCTGGAACGCTTGCTGGATCAGGTAGGCGCTGCCCATCACATTCGGCGCGTGTTTGAGCACGTATGTGTTGCCGGCCAGCAAGGTCGGCACGGCGCCGCGCAGCACTTGCCATACCGGGAAGTTCCATGGCATCACGGCGAAGATCGGGCCCAGCGGGCGATATTCGATCTGCGCGCTGCCGTTATCCACCAGGGTCGGCTCCGGTGCGAGCATGGCCGGGCCTTGGGCGGCGTACCACTCGCTGAGCTGTGCACATTTTTCGATTTCGGCGCGGGCCTGGGCGATGGGTTTGCCCATTTCCAGGGTGATCATTTGGGCCATGTCTTCGGCTTGCTCGCGCAATGCACCGGCCAGGGCCAGCAGCAACTCTGCACGCTGGCTCACCGGCTGGCGGCGCCAGGTGCGGAAAGCTGCGGTGGCGCGGTTGAGGGCGGCGTCCAGTTGCGCCTCGGTTTCGTAGGGGTAGCTGGCGACCGTTTCACCGTTGGCGGGGTTGATCGACAAGGCGTGGGTTTGGTGAGTAATAGCGTTCATGGCACCGTCCGGCTGAATGAGTGGAATGGGGTCAGCCTACGGGGGTGCATGTTTTCTGGAAACTGAATAATATTAAGTGATGCGTTCTCGAATTGAGAATGGATGTTGGATTTTGGACGCGGAGCGTCCCTGGCGGCATTCCCACGCAGAGCGTGGGAACGATCATGTTCGCGATTGGAGAATGATTTGGATTTGGTGCAGCTGGAAATCTTCAAGGCCGTTGCCGAGCAAGGCAGCATCAGCGCCGCCGCGCAGTTGATTCATCGCGTGCCGTCGAACCTGACCACGCGTATCAAGCAGCTGGAGCAGGATTTGGGCGTGGAGTTGTTTATCCGTGAGAAAAGCCGCTTGCGCCTGTCGCCAGCCGGGTGGAATTTCCTCGGTTATGCGCGGCGCATTCTTGATTTGGTGCAGGAAGCCCGCGCCACCGTGGCGGGGGAGGAACCTCAGGGCGCGTTTGCGCTTGGCTCGCTGGAGAGCACGGCGGCGGTGCGCATCCCGGCGCTGTTGGCGGCCTATAACCAGAAACACACCAAGGTCGAGCTGGACCTGAGTACCGGGCCGTCGGGCACGATGATCGAGGGCGTGTTGTCCGGGCGCCTGGCGGCGGCGTTTGTCGATGGGCCGGTGCTGCATGCGACGCTGGAGGGCGTGGCGGTGTTTGAGGAGGAGATGGTGGTGATTGCGCCGCTGCACCATGCGCCGATCACGCGGGGCCAGGATGTGGCAGGGGAGAGCATCTACACCTTTCGCTCCAATTGCTCGTATCGCCATCACTTTGAGCGTTGGTTTTCACAGGATGGCGCGGTGCCGGGCAAGATCTTCGAGATGGAGTCGTACCACGGCATGCTCGCCTGCGTCAGCGCCGGGGCCGGCCTGGCGTTGATGCCGCGCAGCATGCTGGAGAGCATGCCGGGGTTTACGACGGTGAGTGTGTGGCCGTTGACGGACTCGTTCCGCCTCCTCAATACCTGGCTGATCTGGCGCCGGGGCACGGTGTCGCAGAGTTTGAACAACCCTGAGCTGCGCGCCCAATGGGAAGCGGAACTTGCCGAAATGCGCCTGCGCATCCGCGGCATGCGCGAGCAGATGGTCGCCGAACTGGCCAAGGCTGCGCCAGGTCACGACTTCAGCTT